>CALMQK010000102.1 GCA_937872085.1 uncultured euryarchaeote | reverse complement strand
GAGGGGTTCTCGCCTTCGAGCCTCAGCGACTTCCCGAGGAAGTCGAAGGCCTCTTCCATCCTTCCCAACAGAAGCAGGAGCTCTGCCTTGTCACCATATACTTCCTCCGCGAGCTCCTCGATCTTCTCTTCGCGTACCCGCTCGAGCACGTCCTGCGAAAGCGTCGGAGCTTCGAGCATCTCTTTCGGCTCGCCCACCTTGACCGGTTCGGAAGTGAAGATGTCCTGCACGATCCGCGGCGCATCTGAGAATTTCTCTGCGATCTTCTTCGAGATGTCGTCCAGTGCCCTCTTGGCCTCCACATAGTCCGGGTCCAGGCGCAACGCCGCCTCGAAGCTGGACTTCGCCTGCGTGATGGTGCCTGTCTTCTTCGCGGCTAGACCCCTCAGATACCAGCCCTTGGGAAGCTCGGGCCTCACATGCGTCATCTGCGTGAATGCTTCGAAGGCCTCCCCATACTTCCCCATCTCGTAGAGCAGGCTGCCCTTGTTCATCCAGGCCTCCACATAGTCGCGTTTGAGCTCGATCGCATGGTTGTATGATTGGAGCGCCTCGTTCAACCTGTCCATCGCGTGCAGTGTCGCCCCCCTGTTATTGTGGACCTTCTCGAGGCGATAGTTGATCTTGAGCACCTTGTCGTAGGTCTCAAGAGCTTCCTCGTATCTGCCGAGCCTGTGCAGGGTGGAGCCCTTGTTGATGAGCGCCTTCTGCATGCCCGGATTGTGCTGGAGCACTCTGTCGTAGCAGACGACCTCCTCCGCGTATCTTCCAAGTGAGAACAGGCAGCTGCCGAGGGAGAACCAGGTCTCGTCGCTCTCCGGGAAGAGCTCCAACGCGTGCTTGTAGCATTCGAGCGCCTGCTCGTGGTATCCCATCTCGTCCAGCGTGTTGCCCTTCATCCTCCAGGGCACATCGTAGTCCTCCTTGAGCATGATGGCATGATCGAACTTCTCCAGCGCCTTCATGAAATCCTTCGCGGCGATGGCATCGTACCCATCCTTCATCACCCCCTCGAGGGCCCTATCCGAGCCAGGGACCTTGGTGGCCTGCGCCCTCTCTCTCCAGAGGTCGGCGGAACGCATGACCTCCTTGTCGAGGTCGAACCTCCGGAGCAGCGCCGAGAGCTTTGTGGCGTCCGCGAGCCCGATGTTGTTGGCCTCGGCGAAAGAGGCGGCGTCGCTCGCTATCGATGAAATGGTCAACACGAGGCCGTTGGGCGACTCGGCTCTGGTCATGTATGACAACAGGCTCTCCATGTCGCCTTTTGAGATGACTTCATCGCTCCTCGAGAAGAACACTACGTACTTCTTACCGTCCGGCCTGTGGGTGCACTCCGCGACGTAGAACGTCCCCTTGGGACGGGCACGCACGAGCTTCAGCTCGAGATAGCCGAGTATGGACTCTACGAGCTTGGTGAACTCCTGGTCCGAGATGTCCTTCAGCGCCTTGAGGATCCGCTCGTCCGAGCGCTCGCTGATGATCTTGTCTATCTCGACCATCACGACCCTCCCGGGATCATTTTGAGCCATTTCCTGGCTTCCTTGTTGCCGGAGTCCAGCCTCACGCTCTCTTCCAGTGCCTTCCTGGCTTCCTCGACTCGACCGATCGCATTCAGCGCAATGCCCTTCCTGCCGAGGGCGTACGAATCATCACCGACCAAAGCGAGATACTTGTCATACGACTCGAACGCCCGGTTGTACTTCTCATTCTCGAACAGCAGGTCGGCCTTGAGGAGCCACGCATCGGAGTCCTTCGGTGCCAGAACAGTGTAGCTGTCGAGGCACTGGACCGCGGCACCCCATCGTCCCAATGCCCTGAGGGCCTTCCCTTTTCCGAGCCAGGCCCTCGCATTGTTGGACTCTATCTCCAGCGCCCTGGAGAAGCCCTCATCGGCCCCGTTGAACCTGTCGTGCTCGAGCAGGGCCTGCCCCATCGACACCCACGCCTCCACCATCGTCGGGTCGAGCGAGACCGCTTTGCTGAAGTATTGGACCGCCGCTCCCCATTTCCCCTCTCTCCTTGCTACCTCACCCCTCCAGTACCACGCCTTCGGGTCCGTGTTGTTCTTCTCGTAGAACGTCCGGACCTTCGGGGCGGCCTCCCTCAGGTTGCCCTTGGAGACGAGCGCCTCTATCAGCACCAGGTTGGCATCGTGGTTGTCGGGGTCCGAACGCAGGATGTGCTGGGCCTGGACCAAAGCGCTTGTGAAGTCCCTGGCCTTCAAAGCCTCTTTCGCGATGTCGATAAGGCCCCGGGCGGGCTTCGGCGTGGGCGCTGGCTTCGGAGCCGGCTTGGCCGATGGCACATCCGGGGAGGACGCGGCCTTGATTTCGCCGGTCTCCGTTGGCCCCTCCTTCCCCTCGGGCTCCTCAGCCGACGTGGCCTTCTTGAATTCGAATATCATCTCGTTGATCTTCTGCTCCAGGTCAGGTCTCTTCGAGAGCGCGCGCTGGTTCTCCGCGAACGCGGCCTCTTCAAGCCGGCCGGCATCTCTGAGCGTGCCTATCAGCTCATCGTGAGCGGGCATGTAGTTCGGATCGATCTGCAACGCCCGGTTGAAGCATTCCAAGGCCTCCTCCAGTCGGTCGATCTTCCTGAGTATCTGGCCCTTGAGGACCCAGAGCTCGGATCTGTCCCCCTGGATCAGCACCTCGTCGACGCTCGACAGAGCTTCCATCTCGTTGCCGAGCATGAGATGCGAGCGAGCGAGGCCTTCCCCGATCTTGAAATCGTTCGGGAAATGCCTGAGGGCGTTCGCGAGGTTCTCCTCCGCGGCGGCCCATTCCTCGGAGTCGAGGCAGACCATGCCCATGTCCCGGACCGCGATCGAGTAGAGGTCGTCCACAGTGCTGACTTTTGACATGTATTCTTTCGCCCTCGACGTCAGATAGGACTTCTTACCCTGGACCCACTTCTTGGACGCGGTCCTCATCAGGATGCTATGGGCGGCGCACCAGTACACGATCCCGACCCGGATGTATAGGTCGCTCATGCCCTCCAGCGGGTACATCTTCTCGGCCATGTTCACCTTCGTGACGATCGCCGTGATCGTGTCCGAGGCATCTTCTGTGAGAAGGATCTGGGCCGAATCCAGCTTCAGGGGCACTCCCAGATGCGCAAGCATGGAGTTGCACCTCAGGTAGAATCCCTTCAGCTCATCGTGCTGCAGATCCTGGACGTTCATGTCCTTGATCGATTTCTGGAGGTCCGTCGAGGCTATGGTGACGATGTCGGAGCTGGTGTTCGGCCCGAGCATGTACGCCGCCGACCCATGGCTTCTCAATCTGGAGTACAGGCTGGGACCTATCAAGACAGGGTTCAGGAAGAACTTGGATTCACTGAAGGACGCATCCGCGCACGCATCGCAGAGAAGTGCGTCCCCTTCGGACTTGCCTCCGCATTTCAGACAGGTCACAGAGGATCTCCCAGCACCATCTGATAATTATGAGCTGATATAATGGTAACGATGGATGCTCCCTACCTAAGAAGTTTCTTGGCCATGTACGGGCCCTGGAGCTCATAACCGAGCCGCCGGTAGTAGTTCCTAGCCCCAACCCCGCTCGTCACCCGGAGCTCTGAGTATCCCGCTTCAAGCGCCCTGGCCTCAGATTCCTTCAGCAACCTCTCGCCGAAACCCTTGTGCTGCCAATGAGCGCCGGCCTTCCCGTCGATGGGAGCCATCTGACCATAGATGTGCAGTTCGCGCAGCAAGGCGGCCTCGGCCTTGGGGTCCGATGGGAACCGGAGCCTCGCGTATCCAACGAGAGAATCGGTGGATGGGATCTCGTATGCAAGGAAGATCTCGGAGCCCTTCGAGGCGCAGTAGGTCGTTGCTGTCAGCTCCGCCTCGCCTTCAAGAGGGGTCACTTTGCCTGATGGCAGATGCCCGATTTCCCTGCACCTGATGCACCTGCAGGGAGTGCCCCCGGAACGCAGCTCCTTCATCACGAGCTCACGCAGGTGGCTCTTCTTGACGCCGGCCTCTATCAACTGGACAGGTATGTCACGTTGGATCCTCATTATCCTGATCCAGGGAGGAGTGATCCTCTTGACCTCCGCGAGCAGCCTGATCGCCTCTTCAAGAGACATCGGCGAGTACTTGCCCGCGACCCAGTCCTCGTACAAGCCAGTACCTTTGACGACTAGCGTCGGGTATATCTTCAGCATGTCCGGCTTGAACCGCTCGTCCTCTATCATGGTCCTGAAGGAGGCGAGATCCTTCTCGGGGTCGCTCCCCGGCAACCCTGGCATGATGTGATAGGCGACTTTGAATCCTGCATCCTTCGCCCTCCTTGTCGCTTCGGCCACCTCCTTGACGTGGTGTCCTCGCTTTACACCGTCGAGCACCTTGTTGTCGAGTATCTGGACGCCGAGCTCCACCTTGGTGGCGCCCATAGATAGGGAATGATCGACGTGGTGGCCGCCGAACCAGTCCGGTCTCGTCTCAAGGGTCATGCCTATGCACCTCGCGTCGGCAAGTTCGTTGGCCCGCTGCGCGGATTCGAGGTCCGGTGAATCCTCGCCGTTCATGGCATCGAAGCATCGCTTCACGAACCACTCCTGATAGTCCTCCGGGCGAGAGGTGAACGTGCCGCCCATGATGATGAGGTCTACCTTGTCGGTCCGATGTCCGATCGCGTGGAACTGCTTGAGCCTGCTCGCGGTCTGCTTGAACGGATCGTAGTCGTACATCGCGGCGCGCAGAGCGGCTGGCTCCCTTCCTGTGTAGGACTGAGGGGTGTTGTTGGATGTCCCTCCGGGACAGTATGTGCACCTTCCATGGGGGCAGTCGAACGGACTCGTCATCACTGCGACCGGTGCCACGCCGCTCATGGTCCTGACTGGCTTGTTCTTGAGGAACGGCTCTACGACATCCCGATACTCATCCGGCACCCGCGCCAGGATTTCATAGTTGGGCGGGACCCTGGATAAGCGGTGCTTCTTGCACAGCTTCGTCTTCAGCCTCAGCAGGTCGTCCCTAGAGGCGACCTCGCCCATGACAAGCGCCTGCACCAGCTCATCGAAATAATCCACGGGCTCTCTGAGAATCCAGAACTGATATCTACTTATCGGAAGGGGAGGTCATCGATACATGATGTCGTCGACTGGCCGCCCTTTCTGTCCCGGCTTCTGGACGGCCTTCTTGTGCCTCTTCCCCTCCTTCTCGAGAACGAGTTCCTGCGTCAGCAGCCGGATGAAGGTCTTGTCGCTCAGGGGCTCGAGCTCGATGACCCCCTTGACCATAAGCGCTTTCAGGGACCTCTCCAGCACCCCGGAAGGAAGCGACAATTCGTCCCTCAACTCCTCGACGGTGATCGGGTACCAGTCCTTCAGAATGCCGATGATCCTCGCCTGGAGGGCGTCGACCGTCACCTTCATCCGAAGTACACCGCAGTGCTGTCGGACTCCTTCTTCGTCTCTTCCTTCTCGGCCTTAACCACGTCTATCGAGAGGATCATGTGGGATAGGAGCAGCCTCATCTTGCCTTTGTCGTCACCGTGGTTCTTATCAAGTTCGATCACAAGTGCGGTGTCGTGGGCGACGGCAGCGTACCCCTTGAAAATCCCGGTGGTCTCCATGGGCTTGTCTCTCGATTCGAGGCTCTTGATCTTGTAGAGCGAGCCTGGTGTCAGAACGATGGCCTCATCTTTTCTTGGCATGCTTGTCCCCCTTCTTGGCAGCTAGTTCCTGCAGATGGTCAACCGTCTTCCTGTAATTCTCCATTGCGACGTTGACATGCGCTTCAGTGAAGTTCCAGGCCTTGCCCAGGTTGCCATACCGGATCCTGTACCCCTTTCTCGGCTTGCCCTCCGAATCCTCGACGTTCATCTCCTCGAGTAGGTCGAACCCCTTCAGTTTGTTGATGTGCCTGTAGATGGTGGCCTTCGTCGTCCCGAGCGCGACGGCCAGGTCCTGCACGACCCAGGCCTTGTCCATCCTGTCCAGGAAGTAGTCCATCATGAGCCTGTATGGTACGCTGTCCCTGACATCCGTGACGTCGGTCTTGGGATCGTAACCCTTAGGAAAATACCCGACCTGGTTGAGGAAAAGTATGGCGACCTCGTCGATGTTCGTGAGCGGGGTCAGAGGGATGTTCGACACAACATTTAGCTCGAAGCTCATGCTGGTATGAATCAGGTCTAGAATAGTTAAGGCTTCGGTTGAATCACTCTGGGGAGAGCTCGCCCGCGCGGGCCTTCTCGAACTCCTCCTCCAACTCCCCGAGGACCTTGCTCCTGATGGTGATGAACTCGCGGCTCGTGCGGTCCCTCGGACGACTCAACGGCACATCGATTATCTCACGTACCTTTCCCGGTCTGGCGGTCATGACCACGATTCTGTCCGCCAGGTAGACAGCTTCCTCGACGGAGTGGGTGACGAAAAGTACGGTCTTCCTCCTGGCTGACCATATCCTGAGCAGCTCCTTCTGCATGAGGTTCCTGGTCTGGGCATCGAGGGAACCGAACGGCTCGTCCATCAGGAGGACTTTGGGGTCGTTCGCGAGCGCGCGCGCTATCGCCACCCTCTGCTTCATGCCTCCGGACAGTTCCCTCGGGTGAGCGTCCTCGAACCCCTTCAGCCCAACGAACTCGATGAGCTTCTTCGAGACATCCGCCCGATCCGTCTCCGGGACATGCTTCACCTCGAGCCCGAACTCGATGTTCTTCCTGACTGTCCTCCATGGAAAGAGGGCGAACTCCTGAAACACCATGCCGCGGTCGGGGCCAGCGTCCCGGACCTCCTTTCCTTCGACCTTCGCTGACCCGCCGGATTTGGCCTCAAGGCCTGCCACAATCCTCAAGACAGTGGTCTTGCCGCAACCGGATGGCCCCAGCAAGCAGACGAACTCTCCCTCTCGGACCTCCAATCCAAAGTCGTCGAGAGCAATGATCCTCCTGCGGTCTCTGATGAACACCTTCGAAAGGTGCGTGATGTTGATGACTACTTCTTTCCCATCCATCTGTACAACCACCTTTCGATCAGTCCCGCTATCCCTGTCGTCAGGACGCTCAGCATCCCAATCACCACCATGCCCGCGTACATGAGCTCATACTGGCTGGTGTTGTTGGCTGCGAAGATGTAGTAACCGACCCCGCCCCCGACAGCCCCCAACATCTCGGCGGCAACGATGCACATCCAGCCGATGCCAAGTCCGACCGTTATGCCGGTCATGAGATACGGCGTCGTGAATGGGAACACCACTTTGCCGAAGATGGTGCCCCGCCTCGCCCCTAGGGTTCGAGCGGCGTCGATGAGCACTGGATCCACGCTCCTCGCTCCAAGTATCACGTTGAGAAGTATGGGGAAGAATATCCCGAGGAAGACTATGGCAATCGGTCCCCAGAAGAACTTGAAAATCACAAGGAAGATGGGCACCCAGGCGAGCGGGGGAATCGGCCTGAACAGCTCGACCAAAGGGCGGCCGAGCGCTTCGGCGTTTCGTGACCGGCCCATCAGCAGCCCCAGGGGAACCGCGGATAGGAGCGCAAGGACGAACGCTATCGAGATGCGCTTCAAGCTGGCCAGTATATGCTCGGACATGAGAAGCCCACCCGTGTTCTGAGGGCGCGTCACGAACGACCTGCCAACCGCCCTTAGCACGTCCCACCAGTAAGGGATGTAGTCAGCCGTACTAGGGGAAGGGGTCACCCCTTGAAATGGCCAATCGGCCCGAAGATATGCGGAGAAGAGCCACCAGAGTGTCAGAAAGACCGTGAGCGACACCGCGCTGAGGGTGAGCCTAAGCCAGTTGGAGATGAACACCTTGCTCAGGCTCTTGGTTAGACTTCGCATACGACCGCTCCTGTCCCAGATTGACCCATCGCTCAAAGAGGTTTGGGGCTCAAGTTTTTATCTTGAGGTCGAGCCCCTCTCTGTCGAGCGCTATTCTGAGCAGAAGGAACTGGATGGAGCTCTCGCCTGGTGTTGCGACGGTCTTGTTCACTAGATCCTCGAGGTTGTGTATTCCAGAGTTCGCTTTCACGACGAGCCCACTCCCTTCGCTGTTCGCCTGCGCGATTATTAAGGCCTTCACTCCCGAGTTCATGTGGTTCAGTATGGCAGGCGGAGCACCTAGATAACCGATGTCTACCGCGCCGGCGGCGAATCCTAGGCTCATCTCGGTTCCTCCGCTCGCGAATGGGGCTCCGGTCGCGTTGGTCACGAGGAGACCGTACTTCTGGAACATGCTCGTCCCTCCGAAAGCGGTCGTGTTCTGAGCGACCACTTGGGCCAGCTGGTGGAGATCACCCAGCAAGTAACCCAATCGGATGGGGTTGCTAGGGTTCAGTATCGTGCTACTCGGGGTTACGCTCCTAGCTGCATCCAGCAACGAACCGTTCACGTACTTGCTGATGAAATCGGTCGTGGAGGAATATCCCCGATCCTGCAACTTCGCAGCTGTGGTCATGTTGGCATCAATATACATGTCAGTGAACTGCTTGAGGGCGTTCCTGAAATCCTGATTCATCTCGTAGCCGTACTTGACATGCTCAAGAGCCGCCTTGACGACAGTCGCGTTCCTAGAAGTGAACTGCACGGCCATATTCACCAGTGCGGTGTAGTTTGCCCCGCTCGGATGGGCCAGAGCGTCCGCCATCCATTTGTTCGCCTCGATATGCGCCTTGAGGAACCGCTCGGTCAAGTTCACACCGTTCGGCCCGTTGAGGAAGTCTGGCGATACGGCCACGACGCAGCACGGATGGTTCGGCATGATCTGGTCGGACCACTCCAGGACATCACCGACGTTGCCGACAACCGAATCCGAAACATAGGGCTCCCAAGCGATGTACGCATCTATTGTCCCTCCCGCAAGGGCAGCTTTCATGTCTTTGGGCGCGATCGTGATGTACTTCACGGTCCCGGTCGTCTTGCTCTCCTTGCCGAGCAACAGTGCGGCCGAGATGCCGCCTACGACAACTATCGCTGCAATCACTACTGCGATTATGATGAGCTTCTTCTCCATGGAATGCCTCATCAACTATGATGGAGCTATCCGATTTAATCCTTTCGACTGTAGTGTGCACATAGTAGTACAATTGTATAAATATTGCCTTGCATATTAGTATCATTAGGATAATAAAATGGACAGAGCGAACAGACTGATCCGCGCGTCGATGGAGTCGAACACCGCGTTCAGGACGGCCCTGAGTGAGGTCCTTGACAGCCTCGGGATGACGATACAGGACCTGTCGAGGAAAGCGGGCATCTCTCCGAGCACGCTCTATAAGATCGCCAACGAGGACCGGACGCCGAGCCTCAACATCCTAAGAAGGTTAGTGAAATCGATAAGAGAGGTCGAAGGCCTGAAGGCGGGCAACTTCATCGCCCTCATCGTGACGCGGCAGGTCTTGGACGAGGTTGTCGAGAGGACGATCAAGATCGGAGATGAGATCGTGAGGATCAGAGAGTACCCCGCGTCCACGGTCGAGGACGCGATCGTCGCAGCGATTCGGGCCGAAAGAGATGGCGCGATAGCGGTCGTCTGCGCCCCCATCGTGAGCCCGACCATCGAGAAGATCCTGAACATACCAATCGCGACTATCGTCCCCAAGGACAGTGTCACCGAGGCGATCAAGCTGGCCGCGCGGAAATCGAGAGACTAGCGGATCGTCTCTCTTTCGACCTCTAGGTCCAACCCGATGGACACCAGTTCTCCACGCTTGACCTGAGAGATCGACCCGCCGATGCCGTTTGCGGTCTCCTGGAACAGGACGACGCTCTCCTTTCCCGCCGCAACACGGAGATCATAGTAGCTCCCATTCTCGGAGTAGTCACGATATCCGCAGAGTGTCTTCCCATCCGACACGAGCAGGACCGCTCCGGTGAACTCTCGCTCAACCACCTCTTCACGTATGACTGTCTTCAGTGCCGTCCGTAGGTCATGCACCTGTTCGTAACGGTCTGCCAAGACGAGCGCAAGGATTTCGCTGTCGGTCTCTCCCAGGCTCTTCCGTTTGGTAGCGGGATTGAGTCCTTTGATTGTACCGTTATGGCCGAGAACGAGCCCTCCGACTATGAAGGGGTGCGTGTTGACGAGCTTCGCCTTTCCTCGCGACGCAGCACGGATGTGCCCGATCACGATGCTTGGTGGATGGAGCTTGGAAGCGCTGTTCACCGCAATATCAAATGATGAATCATCGGCCGCCCAGGTCGGACTTCTTCCCAGATATACCGGAGACCCGTCGACGAAAGAGGCGATCCCCCATCCGTCTCGATGCCCCCGCTGCTTGCGGTTCGGTATCTCGCCGTCTTTGGAGATCATTCTCAGGTCTGCCAGTACATTCATTGGGAACTGGTCTCGAAAGACCACTCCGACCATCCTGCACATCAGAGCACCTTGGGGATGACCTCCACTTCGAGGTCCATCGAGTTGGTGACCAAGCATTTGCGCTTCGTCACCGATAACGCTTTGTCGAAATTTGACATCTTTGCCCCCGAGGCGAATTTCATCTCGGGATACAACGTGATCTTGACGAACTTCCTATAACCCTCGACGGTCTCCAGGTCCCCGACGGCCCTGCACTTGTACTCCGCCAACTTCATGCCGAACTCACGCGCCACGTACTCGAACACGATCTGAAAGCACATATTGGCCGCACCGACGAACGCATCCTCTGGCGTGAGCGGGCCGCGCATCCCTTCGAGCTCCTCGGGCGGGGAGTAGTCGAGGTTTGGTCCGTTCTGGCAAAGGAGTTTGCCAGGGTACTTCTCGCTCCAGACAACGGTGTTGGCGAAATCCATCGTAACCTCGACTCTATCAACATGTCGTGGTTTAAACTTTCCAGCTAACGGGTTCTGCCACAAATCAAATTCACCTGCGACCGCCTCAAGACATAGTCTTGAGTTTGGACTGCTGGATAACAACAAACCTTTTAAACCGCGGAGGGCGATACGGTCGCAGGGATGCACGATGCTACAAGAAGCTTCTGAGCTGATTGGTTTGCAGGTTTACACCAGCGCGGGCGTTTTCCTCGGGAATGTCGCGAACTTGGTCGTTGATGTCGACGAGAACAAGGTCCAGGGATTGTTCATCACGAGCACGAACCCGTTGCTCGTGGAAGGATCGAAATCCGTGAACGTACCGTACAGATGGATAAGCTCCATCGGGGACATCGTCATCTTGAAGTACTTCCCGAAGAGGGTCGCCGTCAAGAAGGGCGCGAAGGCCAAGCCCGAGAAGGCACCGGAGTAAACGATTTATCTTCCTAGGCG
>CALMQK010000101.1 GCA_937872085.1 uncultured euryarchaeote | reverse complement strand
CTGACGAGTATCGTCGTCCTATCCCTCTCATGTTTCAATTCGCGGACGGAAACCAAGACATCTGCCGTGAAGAAGAGCGTTGTGAACAATCTTGCAAGGGGGCCCGTCTCTCTCAAGAACCTCTTGGAGACTCTGCCGAATGGCCTTCCGGACGGATGAGAAGTGATGGACACCATATTCCCGTCGGACTCGAGAAGGGCCTTCATCCTCGCCGCATGCGTGTCCTTGCCGCAGCCATCGAGGCCGTCCACAACGATGAAAACCAGACCCTCAGACCCCCATACCATGCAGGAAGGCGGCGATCATCAAAGGCATGATCAGGTTGTCAACCGATCCCGGGATCAGTGCTTCGAGGAGGGTCACGAGGCCGGCGACTGCGAGCGCGAATGGCGCGAGCAAGTACGGCGCCGTGCTTCCCGAATACCCTATCACCGAGAAGTAGAACCAAGCAAGGACTACGATACTGACGGCCGTCGCTGAGAATACTGCGATGCTGCCTTCGACGGTCCGATGAGGCGAGTAGCGCAATCTGCCGAACCGCTCTCCGATGACCCCGCCCATCCCGTCCCCGAATGACATCGCGACGATCGCGATTGAAGCCGCGAAGAGATCTCCGAACAGGAAGTACGCTATCACCGTCCATGAAATGGCGTACAACACCAACCCGTAGGGATGTCCTTCCGAAGAGGTCAGCCCCAGTGGGCTGTTCCTGAGCGCCTTGATCGGCGACTTCGGAGTCGCCAGAAGAAGGAGTAGGACGAAGGGCAACGCCGCGAGGCCGGCCATGACGAAGCTAGAGTCGAAGCTCCACCAGAAGAAGACGATCCCGCCAGTCAGGACATGCACGACTTTGCGTGGGTTGGAGAACCGCTTTCTGACGCTCCATGAGACGATCACCACGGCCAGAACATAGCCGTAGACGCCTGCCAGTCCGAGCAGATCCCCCTGGGAGAACATGGCCACGACCAGTGATTATCCCAGTCAATGGCATATACTTTTCCGAGGGGGTCACTGGCTCTTCCGCTTCAGCTCTTCCACGATCTCCTGGGCGCGGTCCATCCGGATCTTCTTCTCCGACACCATGATCTCGCAGACCTTCTCGAGGAACTCCTCTGGACACCCTGCGCTTGCTGCGATGTTCTTCGCGTGCAGTCTCATGTGTCCCTGCTGGATCCCGACAGTGGCAAGGGCCCTGAGAGCCGCGAAGTTCTGTGCCAGTCCCACGGCCGCTGCGACCTCGCCGAGCTCCGATGCGCCCTTCACCCCCAAGAGCTTGATGCATGCCTTCGCGGTCGGGTGCACCTTCGTCGCTCCTCCCACCAGGCCCACGGCCATTGGGATCTCAATCGTCCCGACGAGGTCCCCCTCCGGGGTCTTCTCGAAGATCGTCAGAGGCTTATACTGTCCGCTCCTGGCCGCGAATGAGTGAGCCCCAGCCTCGATCGCGCGGGTGTCGTTTCCCGTTGCGAGAATCACCGCATCGATGCCATTCATGATGCCCTTGTTGTGAGTCGCGCATCGGTACGGGTCCGCGTCGGCGAAGAGATACGCTTCAATGACCCCGTCGACCACCCCTTCGCCCCCGACGACCTCTTTCGACCAGATAGCGCGTGCGCGCGCAAGCCGATGCGTCGCTAGGTTCGAAAGTATCCTCAGACGGACTCTTCCTCCCGAGATGTCCTCGACGAGCGGCGCTACGGCCTCCGCCATCGTGTTCACAGCGTTGGCTCCCATGGCGTCCCGGACATCGACGAGGAGATGCACAATGACCATAGGTCCATGCTGACCCTGCACCACCCTTACCTCTATGTCCCTCGCGCCGCCTCCGAGCTTGATCAACATCGGGTCCTGCTTGTTCGCCAGGTCAAGTATGGCCTGCTTCTTCTCGAGGATGACGTGCTTGGCCCGGCTCGGGTCCTTGATGTCCGTGAGCTGGATCTGCCCGATCATCACAGGAGTGGTGCTGCTGGTCCAGAATCCCCCTCTCTCCCTGGCCATTTTCGCGGCGTTCGAAGCCGCTGCGACGACGGAAGGTTCCTCGGTCGCCATCGGGATTAGGTAGTCCCTATCGTTTATCCGGAAATTGACGGCGATGCCGAGCGGCAGCGCGAATGACCCTACCGCGTTCTCGATCATCTTATCGGGAATGGCCGGATCCAGCCCCCCGAAACCCGTCAGAGCCATGGCCTCCTCGCTAGTCAGGCCAGCGAAGTCCTTGACGATCTTCAGCCGCTCCGGGATGCTCAGCTTGTAGAATCCCTCTATTCGCGAAGTGCGCTCCATCGATACACCGCTTCTGTCCGGAGCAAACCCGATATGTCCGTCTTAATCCTTTTGGACGGGGCCATCGACAATCATCGTCGGGCCGATGCCGTGCGGAAACTCTTTATTCGGATTCGGGTCTGACGGAAGACCAGATGTTCACTTGCTCGGCTCCTGGGAAGATGATACTCTTCGGGGAACATGCGGTGGTCTTTGGCCGACCCGCGCTCGCCCTAGCTATAGACCTCAGGATATCATGCAAGGTCAGTTCATCTGATCAGTACACTGTCAATGGGCACGCCATGAGGAAGCGCCATCATGCCTACATCTCGGCTTCGCTCGACGAGGCTTGGGACGGCCCTCCGATAGACGTCGACACCATGTCGAAGATCCCGGCCGCTTCCGGCCTGGGGTCGTCAGCTGCGGTCACAGTATCCTGCATCGCCTCCATGACCTCGTCCAAGGGGCGCTTGAACCCTGAGAAGATCGCCAGGATGGCATTCGAGGTCGAGAACAAGGTGCAAGGCATCGCCAGTCCAACCGACACGTCGACCTCGACCCATGGGCATGGCGTGTTGGTCTCCCCTCACAAGCTGGACGACTTCCTCTGGAAGATCGAAAAGGGGACCTTGGTGTGGAACATCCACCATTGCGACGTCCCCCGACTGAGGTTCGTAGTGGGGTATACGGGCATTCACGCCGCGACTGGCCCGCTGGTGGCCATGGTGAAGAAGCTGGTCGATGCCGAGAACGATGCGAAGAAGGTCATAGATCGGATCGAGGAGATCGTACTTGCAGGAGTGGAGGCCGTCAAGAAGAGCGACAAGCGGAGAATAGGCGACCTGATGAATGAGAACCACACGCTTCTGAACCAGCTGGGAGTTGGACATCCTGCTCTTGATAAGCTAGTCGAAGCCTGCAGGAAGCACTCATATGGTGCGAAATTGACAGGCGCAGGTGGCGGCGGGAGCATGATAGCATTGACGGACGAGCCCGATAGGGTATCGAAAGAGATCGAGATGGCTGGTGGGGAGGCTATCCCGATATCGGTCGGCTGCGACGGGGTCAGGATCGAGAGAAGGGCGTGAGGCCAAAGAGGCTATGAGGCTGGAGATGTCAATGACTGGAAGAGTGATATGATGGTAGAGAGAATCCCTCAGCACAGACACTGTCAGAACTGCGACAGGGCGGTCCCATACAAGGACAAGTTCTGCGATGAGAACTGCGACAACGAATACAAGCGCAAGCTCCGGATGAAGAAGCGACAGCTAGTCTACTTCTACCTCGCGATGGTCGCGGTGTTCGTCGTCTCTATCGCCATGATATTCCTGGGGTGAGATCATGAGGGTCGGCGTTGGCGGGACTTTCAATGTCATCCACAAAGGACACGAACTGCTCTTTGAGACCGCCTTCACGGTCGGTGACACGGTCGAGGTCGGCCTCACATCCGACGAATTCGCGAAGAGCATCAAGACCGTACCAGTGACGCCGTATTTCCAGAGGAAGTCGACCCTCTCGAAGTTCCTCGGGAGATATGGAAAACCATTCGACATCATCATGATATCCGATTTCAAAGGCTCCGCGGCGACCTCGGAGACGATGGACGCGATCGTCGTCTCACCCGAGACGAGGGGGATCGCGGAGGATATCAACGAGCTGAGGCGAAAGAACGCCCTGAGACCCCTGAAGATCTTCTGCATCAAGGACGTGAAGGCTGACGATTCTACGAGGATAAGCTCATCGAGGATCATCAAGGGGGAGATCGACAAGGATGGCCGACTTCTCAGAGCCATCAGGGTCTCCGTCGGCTCGACGAACAAGGTGAAGGTCGACGCCGTGAGGAACATCTTCACGCAAGCCTTTGGACTCGTCGAGGTCCTGAGCGTCGAGCCCGACATGACCATACCTAGCCAACCGTTCGAGGAAAGGACCATCCAGGGGGCAATCCAAAGAGCAAGGTCGGCGATTGAGAAGTCGCAGACCGACTTCGCCGTCGGGATAGAGGCGGGATTGTTCTACAACAAGGTCCTTCGAAGACATCTGGACATCCAGTACTGTGCCATAATCGATTCGTCCGGGAAGATGACCGTCGGCCACGGGCCAGGGTTCGAGTACCCGCCCGAGGTCGTCAAGGCCGTGCTTGAAGGAGGCACGGTGGGCGATACGATGAGCAAGATAACGGAGATCGAGAAGATCGGTCACAAGATGGGGTCGGTCGGCTATCTTTCGGACGGGATGATAGACCGGACCTCGCTGACGGAGATAGCAGTCCTTATGGCGCTCATCCCAAGGATAAGGAAGGAACTGTACGAACCCGCGGATCAGGCCTGCTCCTCGGCGACCGCCTCAAGATAGTCTGCAATGCTCTTGCAACTATCCCTGCCGACGCATCCGAATCTGCCATACTTCATGCAGTAGTCCCCTACTGGATCTCGGTGCTCGCAGTTCTGTGCCTCCTTGAAGGAAGCGCACGAACTCTTTATGCAGCCATACCCAGTGTACTTGCCCGTGCAGACGCCATTCGACCCGAGGAACTTGCACTTCACGGAATCACGGCTCCTCAGTCATCCTTAGCTTCCGTTCCTGGTGGACTATGAAGGTCTTCTGGTCAGACTCCGGGGTAACGCAATGCTCCCTTCCAGGACAGAAGAACCGCTTGTACTTCTCGCAGTACAGGCCCAGCCATTTCTCATGCCCGCACTCGCTGCCAGAAGTCGGCAACCTGCTCGTCATTATGTTCATGCCAGAGAATTCACACTTGTCCAAGCCTATGCAACCAAGGCTGTCAACATGCTTATTGGCGCAAGCTCCGCTAAGGTAGCTGTATCTGCACATGATCCCATCCCGTGCTCTCGCGAGCGACGATATCATGCGCATGCGCGCGTATATAATTTGGCGGAATGTCGCTTTTCATGTCCGGTGGACTTGGTTGAGCGGGAAAGGTTTACCCTTAGACTCACCAATCGGGTCAGGATAACTTGGACGTAAGGCGAGCGTACATCGGTGTCGTCCTAGCGTCCGCACTCGTGGTCGCGTTCGAGTCCGTGGCGATCGAAGGCGCCCTCAGAACCGCCGATCTGAACATCTTCCTCGTCTCCTCCATGCCGTCCATCATCGGCGGAGCAATCCTGCTCGGACTCTTCCCGAAGAGCTCGATAGAATGTGTTCGCAGACTGGGGGCGAGAGGCTGGGGAAGCATGACCGTCCTCTGCTGCATAGTCGCCGCTGGCGTCTTCATGTGGTTCGACTCTGTCGGTCGCATCGGTGCGAGCAAGGAGGCCATATTGGGCGGCGGGTCCTCCGAGGTGTTGTTCGTCGTGATGTTGTCGGCGATCTTCCTCGGTGAGCGTTTGCAGAGATGGGAGATTTTGGGAGGCTTCATGATCATCATCGGCGTTTTCCTCGTCCTCGCCAATGCGGACACGCTCTCCTTCACACTCGGTCTTGGTGAGATGGAGGCGCTCTCGAGTTCGTTCCTTCTTGCCGTCTCGATCGTGATGATAACCGTGCTCCTGAAGAGCTACAACCTGACAGCGATATCGGGTCTCGAGCTGCTGATATCGGGATTATTCCTGATAGTCTTCGGGAGTGTGCTCGGCTTGATCAAATGGCCCGACACCAATGGCTTGCTGCTACTCGTCGCCCTGGGAGCTTTTCCAGCGGTCGGTCTGCTCACATACAATGCTGGGCTTCCCAAGATCGGCGCATCTTTGACCAGCGTCCTATTTGCTTTGAACGGGATTCTGACCGTGGGTGTGCAGCTGCTCGTGCTGCTCCTGTTCCCGGACGCCGACATTAAACTGCCCGAGATCCTCGGTCTTGCCCTCCTGGGTGGGGTGATCGCATTCGCGGGAGTCTATCTCCTGAATAGAGAGTCGGGCGTGAATGTGACTAAGGGGACGGGACTGAGAGGCGCTGAGGGGGAGATTTGAACTCCCGAGGTACGGAGTACCACCAGCTCTCAAGGCTGGCGCCTTAAACCGAGCTTGGCTACCTCAGCTTGGTGTATTGGTCTGTATGGACGTCCACCGCAATATGTCTATTTCGCAGAAGCTGTGTGTTAGCCTGATGATCTCTTACCGCGAAGAGAAAGCAACTTCTCAGCGTCCATCTCGAACGCGACCACGGGATACTTGAGCTCGAAAGCGGTGATCGTCGAAGGGGAGACCTCGCCGAACATCCCTACCCTCTCTCCGCCAACTGTAATCCCTGCGCACCTGCCCTTGAGGAAAGTCGGGTTGTCAAGGGCCTCAACCTCGCAGCTCATGCCAATCCCCTGGAGAACGGATTGAACGACTGACTTGACCTCAGTGAAACTTGCTTTCCCATGAATCGACAATGCCGCGAGCAACTTCTTGTTGCGAGCGTTCCTGACCACATCCCCTATTTCGAACACCCGTTGGGGAAGCTCCCTGTGCTTGTTCTTCCTCAGTATCGTCATGAGGCTTGGCAACAACGAGGTCCTGACGAGCACGTGCTCCTCGCTCACGGGGTTCTTGACCCGGATCGCGGTCTTGTCATCCTCCTGGTTCATGGAAGCGTACTGGTCCCGCGGGTTGGACAACGAGAGCGTGACCACCTCGAAGTAACTCAGGCCGACGAGTATCTCCTTCAAAGAATTGGAGAACGCAACCAGATCGTCCTCCCTCCCGAACGTGGCTCGCTTCGGGAGCGAGTTGCCGAACTTCTCAAATCCATAGCCGATAGCCACGTCCTCTGCGAGGTCCACCGGATGTAGTATGTCCGCCCTGAAAGCTCCCGTGAGGACTTCGACCTTCCCTCCTCCGGCCCTCACTCCGTGCCCCATCCTCATGAGCGACTCCGTTACCTGCTCCGAGCTGAGCGAGGCTCCGATCCATCCGTTGATGGCCTCGACGCTCGTCTCAGTGTGCTTCGGTTCGAGGTCCGGAGCCAGCATCGTCTTTCCGTCCTGGTGTATCTTGACCGTCTTGACCTTTCCCCCGCGCTCCGCGAGCGCAGTCGTGAGGATGTTCACTGCGTGCTTGACCGCGTTCAGGTCGGTGCCGGTGCAATCGACCAGGATGTCCTTGGTGTCCTCCGTGACCGCCGTAGCGATCCCGTTGATGATTGGAGGGAAGGACAGGACCTCGCCGTTCCTGTCGATGATCAGAGGATACCTCCTCTTACCCTCAAGCACGAAAGCGTATGCCTTGCCCTTGTCGTGCTCTCTCAGTATCTCCGCAGGGGTCATGCTCACCGAACCTTGGAGAGGGATGAACGACACCTCATCCGGCAGGACGGCCTTGTACGTGAACGGGCCCTTAACTTTGGAATAGTCGTGGATCCCTATTGCGACCTTCCTCCTGTTCCTACCCACGGTCAGATGCAGCTTCTCCTGGAGGTCCATCATGGACCGGATGAGCGCGTCATTGATCTCATTCCCCATGACCAGGGCGGACCATATGAACGGCCGGACCTCCTTGACCGATGGATCCACGTTCAGCTCCACCGAGGATTCACCAACGGCATATGTCCTCAGCCCGGGCTCATTCCCCAAGAATGCCCTCAGGGCCCTGGCTATACCTTCGACGGAATACAAGTCGGCCCTGTTGGGGAAGAACTCGAACGACATCTCGTCAGATGATTCATCCGCGGACTTGAGGTCCGCACCCAGCATCGGCAGCCTCTCTCTGAGCACCTGTTTGGGCAGGTCCCTTCCAACGAGATCGCAGAGATCGGAGTAGCTGAAGTTGATTACTGGCATCTTTCCCTAGCTCATCCGAAGGAAGCGGCTATGCATATAATAAGGTTGTCCGATTCGACCCCTGGATGGGTCCATTCTCATCTTAGGTAAACACCAAGGAAAGGTATAAGCACATCAAACTAGAATCCACAGACACATCGGAGCCGATTCTTCCAAGATAGCGGGAGTCAGCGAATGTTGAAAGAGAAGGTCAAGACAGGCGTTCCCGGCCTCGACGAGATGCTTGAGGGTGGCCTTATCGCAGGCAGGTCCTACATCGTGTCGGGCACCTCGGGCACGGGGAAGACGACTCTCGCGATGCAGTTTCTTCTTGAGGGCACTAGGAAGGGAGAGCGCGTGGTATACGTCGCCCTCGACGAACCCCCGAACGAGGTCAAGAGCGACATGGAGGCCCTTGGACGGGACATCGGGAAGGTGCAGGTCTTCGATGCGACACCTGATGTCATGAACTACGACAAGACCCCCGTCAGGGACGTCTCGACGGAACGGAAGGTGGTATACTTCAAGGACATCTCGGGCGTGATCAGACAGACATCCGAGAAGAACCCAGCGGACATGACGATAAACACCTTGCAGGAGGTCCTGAAGCAGGAGATGAGAAGCCGGACCTACTCGAGGATAGTGATCGACTCCCTCACCTCCCTGAAGTACTTCTATATCCGCACCAGCGAGCAGAACACCACCCTCATGTCGTTCTTCAGGACGCTTTCTGACCTTGGAGTCACCGGCCTGCTGACGGTCCAGCTGCCAGAGATCTCCAAGCCCGATGTCGAATCGCACGTGTCAAGGGGCGAGATAAGGCTCCACAAGTGGTTCGACGGCCGCGGGCTAGTCAGGGGCGTCACCATCGAGAAGTACAGGGGTTCGTCCCACGACCCTCGACTCCGACTGCTGAAGATCACCGATCAGGGGATCGTCATCAAGCAGATGGCCGAAGACGAACGGCCAGCCGTGCTCAAACCCGAGCCCGAAATCGAAGCAGATCATCCGGACAAAGCTACCGACGAGCCCCCGCCGCCCCCGAAGCAGGAAGATCCGGCACCCGTTCCTTCTGAGCCAGCCCCGCCGCCACCTAAACAAGGAGATACGGCACTAGTTTCTCCCCAACCACCCACACCACCTCCGCCACCGCCTCCTGTCGAGGAACAGCCGAAGTCCCATGCATCGCCTCACGGAGGTGACGGCATCTGACCACGAAGCTCGAGAGCTTCGGGAGGATGAGCACCGGGGTCCCCGGGCTCGACGAGATGCTCCGAGGAGGGCTCATCGCAGGAAGGCCATACGTCGTCTCCGGGACAAGCGGGAGTGGCAAGACCACATTAGCGATCCAGTTCCTCCATGACGGGGTCAAGCGCGGAGAGAGGGCGCTGATGGTGGCGATCGACGAGCCGCCGGCTGAGATACGCGAGAACGTCCGCGCGATGGGCTGGGACGTTGGCAAGATCAGGATACTGGACGTGCACCCGGCAGCCAAGGCATTCAGCAAGCGGGTCTCCATGGTCGAGGTAGCTGCCCAGAGGAGCGTGGGCTCGCTGGGTGATGCGGGACCGAGCGTCAAGGCCGAGGCCCTGAAGGCGGCCTCGCCTGACGTTAGCGTCCAATCGCTGCAGCTGATGCTCAAGCAGGAACTTCAGGAGACGAAGTACACGAGAGTCGTGGTGGATTCCCTCACCTCGCTCAAGAAGATGGCTGAGTCGACCGGGGACACCGACGAAGGAATCATGTCCCTGCTCAGGTTCCTGTCAGAAGCTCGCGTCACGAGCCTCCTCATCACGGACCTGCCTGACCCGACCGAGCTCCAGCCGGAGATATTCATCAGTCGGGGCGAGATCAGGCTGCACAAGAGGATGATATCCAACAGGACGGACAGGTTCGTATCCATCGAGAAGCTGCGAGGCTCCGCGCACGACGCGCTGCCCAGACCCATGGTGATAACCGAGAAGGGGATCATCGTTGACTCCAAGAAGAAGGTCTCGAAGGCGGCGATGAGGTCACTCCAGGCATTCAATCAATGAGCCCGCCTGCGCGATGGGATCGTTTCAGACACGTCACTTTCTTTAGAGGCTAACGCCTTCCCCGTCGGGATACCATGGCCAAGAGGAGTTCATTGCCCCTGATCGAAGCCTCGGGGAAGCCGCATGAGATGGGCCGCGAGATAGGCAGGAAATGCGCTGCGAGAGCCGTCGCCTACAGAAAGAGCATCGGAACGGCGATCCAGTATTACACTGGCAGCCCCTGGTCGAAAGCTATCGAGATGGCAAAGAGCTACATGCCGCATGCAGATGAGTTTTACCCCGACTATGTCGAGGAGATCCGGGGCTTCGCCGAAGGCTCCAAGCTTCCTTTCGACGACCTTTTCGCTCTCTGCTGCCACGAATTGATGTCCCCTGAAGGGTTCAAGGGGTGCACTGACATCGTTGCGAACGGCGATGTCACCCAGGATGGGAACGTCCTCGCGGGTCACAACGAGGACTGGTCATGGGATCAGCTGCCGACAGTGGTGTTCTTGCACGCCAGACCGAAGGGCAAGCCGGAGTTCTTCACCACGTCCTACGCGGGCCTGGTCCCTTCCTGTGGCATGAACAGCTCGGGGATCAGCATCACTGGCAACGCCCTCAGTCCAAACGACACAAGGGTTGGCATTCCCAAGATCTTCCCCGTGAGAAAGGTCATGGAGGCCAAGAGGATCGGCGAGGCGATGGATTATGCCATGCCATCGGGTAGAGCCTCGAGCTACAACAACATCGTGTGTGACAAGAACGGCGAGATGT
This sequence comes from uncultured euryarchaeote, assembly GCA_937872085.1. GTDB lineage: Archaea > Thermoplasmatota > Thermoplasmata > UBA10834 > UBA10834 > COMBO-56-21. The sequence goes on along the minus strand of CALMQK010000101.1, from coordinate 527 downwards.
ATTCCCTCGAGGGATCCGCGACCGACAGGGCGGCGCTGTACGCGCTCGACGGGTACATGGTGCATACGAACCACTACACTGCCGAGTGGATGAGGAAGTTCGAATCAGACCCCGGGTCCCTCGCATGCTCGACGTTCAGATACAACAGGGCGCTGAGACTCTTGGAAGACCAGCTGGGGGCAGTCACCCCTGACTCTATGATGTCGATATTCAGGGACCATGTCAACAAGCCAGGCTCCATATGCAGGCACGCAGACCCGAAGATCCACCCGCTCGATGTGTCGGAGACGATATTCTCCGTCATCTACGACCTGACGAAACTGGAAGCGTATCTGCTCAAGGGGAAACCGTGTGATGGGGACTATGTGAAGTACTCACTGAGAGAATAGTGCCCGCGGGAACCCAACTAGGAAAGTATTTAATCCACTCCGCGGTATTGCGCCAGAGCCAATGGGCCCATAGCTTAGCTGGCTGGAGCACCCGGCTGATAACCGGGAGGTCACCGGTTCAAATCCGGTTGGGCCCAC
>CALMQK010000100.1 GCA_937872085.1 uncultured euryarchaeote | reverse complement strand
GGGGTTGGGACGGCACTAGAACCGCCCCTGGCCCTTCGTAGCGATCATCCAGCGAATGGTCTCTCTCAGTCCGTTATCGAACGAGGTCTTGAAATCGAACCCCAGGGAGCGGATCTTCATGTTGTCGATGGAAAACACCTTGATGTCCCCGACCGCCCATGGCTTGTACTGGATGTTCGGTTCTACCTTCATTATGCGAGAGATCGAATCCACTAGCTCCTTGATCGTCACATTGATCCCAGAGGCGCAGTTGTACGCCTGCCCGGTGCTGTTCTTGCGTTCGCAGACCATCATGTTCGCGTTCACAACGTCCTGGACATAGGTGAACGAGCGCTGCTGCGTACCGTCGCCGAATATCTCGACCGGTTCCTTGTTGATCATCTTCCGAATGAAGATCGGGACCACGCCGCCAGTATCAGTCCAGTTCTGGCGACTTCCGTACACATGGAAATATCGCAGCACTGTCGTGTCCAGGCCATACAAGTGGTTGAAGGCGCGGACGTACTTCTCCCCAGCCAGCTTGCTCACGCCGTAGTATGAGGTTGGGTTCAGCGGGTGGTCCTCTGTCTGTGGGAAGATGTACCCCTCGCCGTACACGGACCCCGTGGATGCGTGCACGAACTTCTTCACGCCATGATCGCGAGCCAGCTCGAGCAGGTTGAATGTGCCCTTGCCGTTGATGTCTAGGTCCATGCGCGGATCCTTCAGGCATATGGTTTTCTTGGAGGCTGCCTCATGGAAGATCACTTCGACATCTTTGATGTACTTCTTGAGTGTTCCGCGGCTGCGAACATCACAGACCACTTCCTTGAAGAGCGGGTTATCCTTGTACTCCACCAGGTTCAACGGTGATCCTGATAGGTAGTTGTCGATGCTAACGACCTCGGTCCCGCGTTTCAGGAGTTCGCCAACTATATGGCTGCCTATGAACCCCGCCCCACCTGTTACCATGGCCTTCTTCCAGTGCATGATTCATCCCTTCTCTTTCCCGAATATCCCGTTGACCGTGCTGCACATCTCTTGAACCGCGCAGCCCACATCGGCGTTGATCGTGTGCCCAGTCTCTAGCAGATGTTCGCATAGTGAAG
>CALMQK010000099.1 GCA_937872085.1 uncultured euryarchaeote | reverse complement strand
TACCTCAAGCGAGATGCTCACTATACGGGGGTCGCGTACGGGGTGATCGACCTCGACAGGCTCGTGGAGACCATGCAGGTCTTCAATGGCGACCTGGTCATCGAGAGGGGAGGACTGAGCGCGATCGAGGGCATGCTCGTGGCGAGAGCGCTGATGTTCTCAGCCGTGTACTTCCACAAGACGGTTAGAATCGCGGAGCTGATGCTGGCCAAAGCAGTCGAGAAGATCGGGAAGAGGGAGATAGACAGCGTCCAAAGCATGACCGACTCGACGCTTCTCTCCTACCTGGTCGACAAAGGCGGCTATTTCCAGGAGATGGCCACTCTGATCAAGTACAGACGTCTTTTCAAGAAGGCGTACGCCGTCCCGACGGTCGCCCTCGACCATGAGCAATGGAAGCGCGTGGACGCGATGGGAGACATAAGCACCCGACGCTCCGTGGAGGACGAGATCGCGCGACGTGCAGGTGTGTCCTCTGAGCATGTGATAATCGATGTCCCATCGAGCGAGCTCGAGATATCCGAGCCGAGGATATCCCTCACTGACGTGAGGATACTGGATGACGGCAAGGTGAAGATGCTGCCCAGGATAAGCACCATCGCGACCTCTCTTCAGATGAGACGGTCCCATGAGTCGGCGGTGATGGTCGCTTGCCCCGAGCGCGAGAAGGCGAGCGTCGCACGGGCCGCCCGAAGGATACTGGGCTTCTAGCCTTTCATGACCCCTATCGGCACCATGCGGGCGACCATCCTCGATATCCCAGCGCCGTGCGCCACGTTCACCACGGCGTCCACATCCTTGTAGGCCCCCGGTGCTTCTTCCACGAGGCCCTCCTTTGAAGCGGCTTTGATGTAGATGTTACGGGATTGCATCATCGAGAGGACCTGAGCATAGCTGAAGGATTTCGTTGCCTTGGTCCGAGACATCATTCTTCCGGCCCCATGACAGGTGGACCCCCAGGTCTCCTTCATCGCCTTCGGGGTCCCCACGAGCACGTAGCTCGCCGTGCCCATGTCCCCTGGTATCATCACAGGCTGGCCGACCTTGCGGTATTTCTCAGGGACTTCTGGCCGAGTGCCGTCGAAGGCCCGCGTCGCGCCTTTCCTGTGCACATAGACCTTCCGCTTCTTCCCCTCGAACTCGTGCTCCTCGAGCTTGCAGATGTTGTGACAGACGTCGTACACGACCCTCATCCCGAGGTCTTCGGGGTTCATTCCCAAGGCCGTTTCGAAGGATTGCCGGACCCAGTGCAGGATCATCTGCCTGTTCGCCCACGCGTAGTTCGCCCCGGCGCTCATCGCTTTGAAGCAGTCCATGCCTTCTTCAGAATTCACAGGTGCACAGGCTAGCTGCCGGTCGGGCACGTCGATGCCATAGGTCTTCAAGGCACCCTCCATGGTCCTAATGGAATCACTGGCGATCTGATGCCCGCATCCCCTTGACCCAGTATGGATCATGACCGTGATCTGGCCGACAGAGTCGATCCCGAACGCCTTCGCGGCCTCGGGATAGAATATCTTGTCCACTTTCTGTATCTCCAGAAAATGGTTTCCAGCACCGAGCGTGCCCAGCTGAGGAGCTCCGCGTTGCTTCGCCTTCATCTCCACCTTCGACGAGTCAGCGGTCCTCATCCTTCCGCTCTCTTCGCAGGACGTCAGATCCTCTTTGGAGCCGTAGCCCTTGGATACCGCCCATTCCGCCCCGCCCTCGAGCACGTCATCCATCTCATCGATCGACAACCGGACCTTGCCCTTCTCGCCGACCCCTGATGGAACGTTGTCGAAGATCATGTCGATGAGCTTCTTGATGTCTTGGGCGTGGTCCTCGGCCCTAAGGTCCGTCCGGACCAGCTTCACGCCACAATTGATGTCGTATCCGATGCCACCGGGTGAGATGACTCCCGATTCTGCGTCGAATGCCGCCACGCCTCCGATCGGAAATCCGTACCCCCAATGAATGTCGGGCATCGCAAGCGACTTGCCCACAATCCCGGGCATGCACGCGACGTTCGCAGCTTGTTCGGGGGCGTTGTCCTCTTTCACGGACCTGATCATCTTGTCATCTGAGTATATGACGGCCGAGGTGGTCATGCAGGGCTTGAAGGACCTAGGGATCTCGAACCTGTAGTCGTCGAGCTTCGTCATCGCGCCTGTCCAAGTCATCGTCTCTCACCTTCCAGTTGCGACCCTTTTCTTCGTATATCAACCTTATGCATTACCAGTCGCGCTGGCTGAACATCATCTTCAGAACGTCGGGGACTGGGTGTAAACAATAGCTGAGTCAGTGGTCTTTTGTCGAGGCCAGAGTATATATAGCTCACTCGGACTAATTCCTTCTGCGACCTGAATCTGGACTCCGAAATATGATGTGGCAGATTGCATGGTCATTGACGAACGCTCCCCCGAGGTGTTCCCGAATTGCCTGATGATTCCACTGTCTATTGCCCGCTTTGTGGCAACAAGGTCGCTGCGGGAATTGCCAAATGTCCCGTGTGCGCGACGGACCTGACCAACGTCATCGCAAGGAAGGCTCAGAAGCCTGGGACTGAGGGACCCGGTGAGGATTACCTTCGCAAGGAACTTCCGATGGTCGAGCTCCCCGTCACGGAGCACTTCTGTCCGCAATGCGGCATGGGTCTTCAGGGGAACGAGGTCAAGTGTCCTCGCTGCAGCATTCCTCTGGTGAGCGAAGAAATGATGCTTGAGTGCCCCGAATGCGGTGCGCTCGCGCCTTTGGGTGCCGACGTTTGTTGGAATTGTGGCGTCGGGTTCAAACAGGCCCCGACCGTGCCTGGTCCTCCGCATCCGACCGAACCGTCTCCTTTGCCGCGACCAGAGCTGTTCTCGGCTCCGCCGACCCCGCAAGGTCCTCCGATGCCTCGAGCAGTTCCCGCTACATCGCCATTAGCCTCGGCCGCGGGCGCTAGCTACGGGCTTACGAACGGAAGAGGGGCAATCAACGGAACGGGCCTGATCAACGGGACGGGGATCACGAACGGAACCCGGGCCGGAGGCAGGCTCCCCCCAGGTTCAAAGAGGCATGGGGCACTCGCAACCCGGTGGCAGTTCCTCTCGGTGCTCATTGTGCTGGTCGTCGTCGTCTCGTCCTTCGTCTACCTCTCATATGCGAGTGAGAACAACTCTGTCACGATAGACGGCCGCTTCAACGACTGGTCTCATGTGGGGAAGTTCACGATGAACACGGACGCGACCACCTCCACCATCAACGTGGACCAGTGGGCGGTGAGAACGGAAGCTTCCAGGCTGTACCTGTACCTGAAGGTACAGGGAGCCCTTATGGGTTCGAGTAACGTCGACAGCTTCTACCTCTTCGTCGACTTTGACAATTACGCGCAGACCGGCTATGTGGTATCGGGCCTCGGAGCGGACTA
>CALMQK010000098.1 GCA_937872085.1 uncultured euryarchaeote | reverse complement strand
GGGCTTGGAGATATTCGAGAACGCCCTCAAGGACGAGGAGGAGTTCCTCAAGCTCGGGACCTCCGCGCCTCCAGGCAAGCTCGGAGGCCACGCCTAGGCCTCCGGAACACCTGTGCCATGAGAGCATGTGACTCGACCTGAGTTCAGAAAGCCATTTATATGGCCCCTGCATTGAACGATTACGATGGTAGAAGCTGAAGGCTCAGAGATGCAGCGGAGAATCACATTCTTTTTCTCCATGGTTCTCCTGATCTCAGGGGTGCTCTTGTACTGGTTCTGGGGATTGGCCTACGACACCTGGAGCCCCTTCACGAGAGGGAACATCGGCATCTACACGATCTACACGCCCTTGATAGCCTTCGGGATAATCGGCATGCTTCTCTACAGAAAGAGACCGTCCACTGCCTGATAGGCCTACATAGACCTGGCGATGTACACCAGTGTCTTGGTGGGCCGTCCGCACGAGATGCACATGCCATCGAAATGCTCGTCCTCGATCGGTGTCCCCAGAATGTTCCTGTCGGAACGGGTCTCGATCTCCCTGCCGCACCGTTCCTCGCCGCACCAGCCCATCCTCAACAACTTCTCGGGGAGGCCATCGAGCGAATCGACGGTTACGGTCCCTTCGTCCATCTCCTTCTGTGCCCGTGCGAGCATCTCCACCTGGATAAGCTCAAGCATCGACCTGACCTCGTTGCTAGCGTTCTGTCGGTCGTGGAGTGATTTCGCTCCGGTGTCCCTCCTGACGAAGGTCACCTTGCCCTTCTCCATGTCCCTCAAGCCGAGTTCGAGGCGCAACGGGACTCCCTTGAGTTCCCAGTCGTAGTACTTCGCTCCCGGGCGGACATCGCGCTCGTCGATGTGCACCTTCACTCCCGCCTGCTTGAGCTCGTCATACAGCTCCCGTGCGGCCTTGGAGACCTTTTCGGTCTCACCTTTCGCCAAGACGGGGATGATGACTGCCTGCACGGTCGCCACCGCGGGCGGCAGGACCAGACCCTTGTCGTCGCCATGGATAGCCACGATCGCGCCCACCAGCCTCTCGCTCATGCCGAAAGTTGTCTGGTGCACGTACCTGTGCTCTCCCTTCTCGTCCTCGTACTTGATCTCATAGGGTCTTGAGAAGTTCTCCTTGTACTCATGTATCGAGCCTAGCTGGAGGCTCCGTCCCGAGGGGAGCAGTGTGTCCACGCCGACGGTGTAGAATGCGCCAGGGAACTTGTCCCAGTCCGTGCGCTTGAGGAGTTTGTAGGGGATGCACCATTTCTCAGCGAGCTTCGAAAGCACGTCGAAGTCCTCCTTGACCTGCCTTTCCGCGTCCTCGAAATCGACATGGCATGTGTGAGACTCGAAGAAATGGATCTCCCTGACCCTGATGAACGCCCGCGTCTGCTTCGTCTCGTACCTGAACGTGTTGACGATCTGGTAGGTCTTGAGGGGCAGGTCGGCATGGGACCTCACCCAGAGGGCGAACATAGGGTACATCGCAGTCTCGCTGGTCGGCCTCAGCAGGAGCTTAACATCGAGTGGGTTCAGGCCTGCATGCGTGACCCAGAAGACCTCGGAGTCGAACCCTTTGATGTGCTCCTTCTCCTTCGCGAACTGGTCCTCGGGTATAAGGAGCGGGAAGCAGACCTCCTGGTGGTTGGTTGCGTCGAACTCCCGTCTGATGTCAGAATCGATTGCCTGCATTATCTTCCAGCCGTAAGGTGTCCAGACGTTCATGCCCTTGACCGGGTAGCGCTTGTCCGTCAGGTTCGCCTTCTCGACGATCTCGTTGTACCACTCGCTGAAGTCCTCTGCCTTCTTCATGACGATGTCGAGAAACAAAGGGGGACTTATGTACCTTTGGTCGTCGTGTGCCGGAATGACACGATGTTTCATGCTTTCACTTGGCCCGGCTTCTTGTTCCCTGCTCCTATGAAAGGGCGCGAACCCATTTCATCTTCTAATCGCGCGCAGACTATAATCTCGTGAGCCGCTTCTTGAAGAGAATGGTGTACATGCTTAGTATCAT
>CALMQK010000097.1 GCA_937872085.1 uncultured euryarchaeote | reverse complement strand
CTGCATCGAATTCTCCGAGCGCTCCTTCAGGGACCTCGTCCCGGTGTGCGAGACGAGGAAGAACATGATCCCCGTGCTTGCAGACGCGAACCAACCCCACGAGTACCAGCACATGATCGAGGCGGCAGAGTTCGTGTACCAGGATGTGGCGCAGAGGAACCAGGTGGAGATATTCGCCAGGAACATGGCGTCGTTCGAGGCCGGGCACGGGATCCTCATGCTCAAGTCGCGAAGCGTCAACGTGAACAGGAAGCCGAAGGAGGTGTTCGCGGAGGCCAGGAAGGAGCTGGTCGGTGCCTGCCTCAAGGTCAAGGGAGTCATCGACCTCGAGCGGTACGCGAAGGACCACGCGGCGTTCGTGGTGGAGGGGTAGGGCTCATGGCGATCATCGTGAAGTTCACATATGTCATCGCCTTCAGGGACGACAAGTTCGTCATGGTCCGGCACAGGGACCGCGCCTGGGAGATGCCCGGTGGGAGGCTCATGAAGGGCGAGAACTACGAGCAGGGCGCTGTACGCGAGTTCTTCGAGGAGACGGGGATGAGCCTCGATGTCATCGGGAAGATCCGCATATCGAAGCCCGGTGGGAAGGTCTTCGTGGGGCTGGCTAGGGAGTCGCTCACCGAGAAGCCGGTCGAGTGGAACATCGTCGAGGTGAGGGAGTTCTCGGAGCTCCCGAACGACCTCTCCTTCCCAGAGGTCGAGTACCGGGTCATGCTGGCATATGCGCGCAAGCTGTTGGAAAAGTATAAAAAGAGGAAGCCCATAAGCGCCACTGCCACGCCACTGAACCATTAAATCGTTCGGAGCTAGAAATCAATGTCAAGGCTACACTCAAGAAGGAAGGGGTCGTCGGGCTCGAAGAGGCCCCAGCTGACGGAGAACCCGAAGTGGGTCACGCAGTCATCTGAAGAGGTAAAGGACCTAGTGGTGAAGCTCAACGGCGAGGGCATGTCGATGGCCAAGATCGGCCTCGTTTTGAGGGACCAGCACGCTGTTCCCAGTGTCGTGCTCGCGACCGGCAAGAGCATCAAGGCGATCCTGGACGACAAGGGGCTCAAGCCCGAGCTCCCCGAGGACATCCAGGCGCTGATGAAGAGAGCAGTTTCGCTCAACGGTCATGTCAAGAAGAACAAGAAGGACCTGCACAACGAGAGGGGCCTGAGGCTCATAGAGGCGAACATCAGGCGGCTCACGAAGTACTACAAGCGGGAAGGCGTCATACCAGAAACGTGGAAATACTCTCTGGATACGGCCGCACTGCAGGTCGAGTGATTCTGTAATGAGCGGGAGCATAGCACTCCCGGACGAGTTCTCCGACAGCCTGAAGCAGGCGCTCAAGATCGTCAACTCGGCCTCTCAGCTGAGAGTCGTTTCGCACTACGACGCCGACGGGCTATCCGCCGCAGCGATCATGACCATCGCGCTAACACGTGCACACAAGAGGTTCCATCTCACCATCAGGAAGGGGCTCGAACCGGGCGATATCGACACGATCGCCAAGGAGGGGAACGAGGCGATCCTGTTCCTGGACATGGGCTCGGGACAAGTCGAGGCCCTCGAGCAGCTCGAGGCGAAGGCGGCCGCGCTCGACCACCACAAGCCCATCAGGAAGTCGAAGAAGGTCGTGCAGGTGAACCCGCATTTCCACGCGATCGACGGCATGACCGAGGCGTCGGCCGCGACGATCAGCTTCCTGCTCGCGATCATGATGGACCCGTGCAACTGGGACCTCTCGCCGATCGCTCTCGCGGGCATAATAGGCGACCGCCAGCACATGGGCGGCATGAAGGGGATCAACCAGCAGATACTCGATTCTGCCACCGAAAAGAACCACGTCGTGGTCCAGAAAGGGTTGAACCTGAAGGGCCTGACGATCGTCGAGGCGATCGCGGATTCGGTCGACCCCTACTTCGTCGGCCTATCGGGCAGGAAGGACAACGTCCTGGCTTTCCTCGACTCCATGCGGCTGCCGCCTGATACGCCGATGGGCACGCTCGACGAGGTGTACAGGCGCAAGCTCACTTCCATGCTCTCACTCAGGCTCATGGGCCAGGGCTGCAGGCCGGAGACGGTCGAGGAGCTTGTCACGGACCTCCACTGGATACCCTCGATGAACCTGTCAGCTGCTGACCTGGCCGATCTCCTGAACGCCTGCGGCAGGATGGACCACGAAGGCCTCGGCATCTCGGTGTGCATGGGCGACCCGGAATCCATCAAGCTCGCCGGTGAGCTCAGACGCGAGTACAACAAGAAGATCATGGAAAAGCTCGTGAAGATCGAGGCGGAAGGCGCGAGCCAGATGGACCACATGCAGTTCTTCCAGGCGTCCGAACCCTCGCTTTCGGGCGCGGAGTGCGGGCTCGCCATGCAGTACATCCTCGACCAGTCCAAGCCGACCCTCGCGCTGTCGGTCGTCGACAACAAGCTCAAGGTATCCTCGAGGGGTACCAAGCACCTGGTCTCGAAGGGGCTCGACCTCTCGGCCGCGTTGAAGAAGGCTGCTGAGAAGTTCGGGGGCGTCGGCGGGGGGCATGCGGTCGCTGCTGGCGCCACCGTCCCTGAGGGGAAGGACCTCGAGTTCCTGAAGGCCGTGGACGAGGTAGTCGCCCTGCAGCTCCGATGATATTGCCTGATTACCACCTCGGAAACCTTATTCTATGAGCGAGACGTCTATTCATCAAGGACAACAGGAAGGTCGTCGTTTGCCGGATCCGTTAGATATTCTCCAAGTCAGACAGGAAGAGCCCGTCGAGGAGGACTACGACAAGAAGAATGACGAGTGGTTCAAGGCCAACTACCTCGACCTGATCCAGGATCATCCCTTCACATGGATCGCGGTCTGCGACCAGAAGGTCATCGCCACCGCCCGCACGAGAGCCGGGGCAGCAACGAAGGCGAAAGAGATCGTCGGCGAGAAGAGGTGCTCGTTCTACTTCATCGAACCGTCGGACATCCGCATCGGTCTCAGCTGATCTCCCGCATCCAGGGAAGGTCGACCTCGTCGGTCCTGTACCTCTGCCTGACCGTGCTGTCCTCGAGTTTTGTCCGGATACCGGCCTGATGCATCACGAGTCCTGTCCATGCTATCATGCCTCCATTATCGACACACAATGATCCTGGCGGGACGAACATCTTCGCACCGCGCTCCTCGGCCATGATCCTGACCATCTCCTGGAGCCGTTTGTTCTGGACCACGCCACCTCCGAGCAGGACCTCGTCCTTCTCCACGTGCGCCATCGCCCTCTCCGTGACCTCGACCAGCATCGCGAAGCAGGTCTCCTGCAACGAGAAGCACAGGTCCTCCAGGCGTTTACCTTGCTGTTGTAGCTGGATGGCCGCAGTCAGTATCCCTGAGAACGCGACATCCATCCCCTTGACGCTGTACGGAAGATCGATTAGTTCCCTGCCTTCCCTGGCGAGTTTCTCTAGCTGTGGCCCGGAGGGGAACGGTAGGCCGACGCTCCTGCCGAACTTGTCGATCATGTTGCCTATGCCGACGTCCATGGTCTCTCCGAAGACCCTGTATCTTCCGCCCGAGTACGCGATGACCTGCGTGTTCCCTCCCGAAGCGTAGAGCATCGTCGGGTCCTTGCATCCGGTGACCTTCCTGCCGATCTCCAGGTGCGCGACGCAGTGGTTCACCCCTACGAGGTCGACCCCGAGCGTCAGGGAGAGGGCTCTCGCAGCCGTGGCGGCGGTCCTGAGGCAGGGCCCGAGACCTGGTCCCTGCGAGAAAGCCACGAGCCCGATGTCGCTGTACTTTATCCCCGCCTTGGTGACCGCTTCATGCATCATCGGGACCGCATTCTCTGCGTGATGGTTGGCCGCCTCCCTGGGGTGGATGCCGCCCTTCGAGCCGTCGATCATCTTCGAGATGTTCGCCAGGACCTTGCAGTCCTGGTC
>CALMQK010000096.1 GCA_937872085.1 uncultured euryarchaeote | reverse complement strand
CTCCAACCCTTCGGTTTTCCCGCCATTACAATCCACTCCTTTTCAAACGATTGAGCATGAGCTTCTGGCCATCAGTGTAGCCCATCAAGTAGAAGGTGTTGTGATCAGGGCCGAATCTTAGCGCATCATCATGTAAATCGTTGATCTGTTGCTGATTCAAGTTGAGCCACTTGTTGATCTCATGGGGGAGCGTTTCATTGATCCTGGATCGTTCCCTGTCCCACGAATCCCTCCGTGCCGCCTCCTCATATTCCTGCACTTCGTTTCTGAGATCGCCTTCTAGCGCCTGGATCCCGTTGAGGTATTCGTCGTAGAGGCTATATGTCCACTCGCCAGGTGGTGTCTTGATATCGATCTTCTCGGCCATGGCCCCGATCTCATCACGGCGTTCCATTGGAACGTCCTGCTGCAGGTAGGGATCATCCGCATCGCCGCTGACGTCGATCACATCCGCATACCTAGCCCACTCAAGCCTCGGTGATTCCCAGCGTACCTTGATATTCATAGTGCGCGGTATGTTGGTTCTGATGCCTTTCGAGGCTAGGGCGTGGCGCGCTGGTTGCTTCATCCATCCTACTGGTTTGGCCATGATCATCAGCCTCCTTTCCCATACTCAGCTAAGGCGGCTTCCGCCTCGTCCTTGTCCAGCTTGTTGAACTCCGTGACACTATCGATCCCGCCAGTGTTGAAATCGAGCACACGCACCGTGTACTTTCTGGGGCCATGGTAGTTGTGCATTTCATCATGGAACTGCTCGCTAGTGATGAAGTATGCCTTGTTTCCTACTTTGAGGGCTTCCGACTCCACACGGCTATCGAAGAAGCGCATGGTATCCTCATCGAAGACGTGCTTGTCGCCTCTAGCGCTGGCAGCCTTGACCTCATCGATGGATATCCACCGCGGGGGCTTGTCGATCACCATTGCCCTGCTAGTTGTCGTAGAGGTTTTCACGCCTCTAGCCGCTAGGCTGTGTCTCGCTGGATCCTTCCGCCATCCTACTGGTTTCCCTGCCATGTTCATGTCCTCCTTGATTTGATCTACACGTTCACCTGGAACGATAGTAAGTTTCCACCACTAGCGATCCCGTTGATCGGCGCACCATTGAAAGTGAACTTGTAGTTCACGCTCAGAAACGCATGGTAGCCGCCGTTTTCCCAGTAGAAGATCCGTCCAGTAGAATCCCATGTATGGGTAGTGACCATAGAACCGCTATCAGACGTCGTCCATCCGAAGCTATTCGTCATATGTGTGCTGGTCCAAGTCGCTTCGAAGGTCGGCGAGGGTTGGTCGCCCTGGCCTGGATAGTAATATTTCTGGCTGTTGAACTGGGACTGGACTTCGATAGTCACCCACCATTCCACGGTCACATTCGATGCGGGGCCGTGCAACGAGAGAGGTTTCGATTGCGTCCACTCATAAACCGGGTCAGCGATTCCGTTGAACGCATAGACTTCAGCTGTTGGCTTCAATATCATCGCTGAGATCCTGTAGCCCGTTATCTGATCATTGGCATCTATGATGCGGGAGACAGAAAAGGTGTAGACCGTTATCCCCTTGAAGTATCCATAAGCGATAGGAAGGATCTTCGGCACTGGCGGGGTATCATTCGTCTGGTTTGTTGGCCCAGGTCCAATCCCATCATCGCCTGATCCGTTGTCGGATCCACCACCAGTGACGAAGTCACTGACCCTCGACCTAAGTTCTACGTTGCCAGCGAGTATGGTGGCAACAACGAGTACGGCCACGACAATGATCGCCAGTATCCATTTCAATCTCATTTTCCATTCCCCTACACTTTCACCGTGAATGTGAACTCAACGGGCACCCCGCCAGTTCCGATGTAATCCTGTACCTCTCCGTTGAACGTGGATGTGCCATCGTGGTTATCAACCAATCCAGGTCTAGCGGCATAGTACCCGCCGTTGTCATAGGTGTACTTGCAGAACATCTTCATGACTGCCGTGTATGCGCCGGGTTCCCAGTAGAAGATGCGCCCCGTTGAATCCCATGTATGAGTTGCAGTCTTGTCGCCAACATCAACAGCAATGGTCGGCCAGTCGAAGCGATTCGTCATGTGCGAGCTCGTCCATGTGGCATCGAACACCGTCGTCTTCTTCGCTGGTGTGTTCGGGGCGGGGTAGAAGTACTTCGTGCTGTGGAACATCGACGTCACTTCAATGGTCACCCACCATTCAATGGTGACATTCGCGGCTTTCCAGCCAATCGTGAGTGGTTTTGATTGCCCCCACTCATAGACTGGATCAGCGGTGCCACTGTAGGCATATGTGAGTACCGTTGGCATATCGCTGATATTCGCCTGTTGGTAGAAACCGGTTATCTGATTGTTGGTGTTTCTACCTACGCTGACCATGATCTCTGCCACGATCTTATTGAAGTACCCATAGGCTACGGGTTGGATCTTCACGGTCGTGCCATTCGTTGGGTTGGTTGCGTTCGGATCCTGATAGACCGGCTTATCATCGTTCGGCGTGGATTCGTTCTTGTTTGATCCCCCGCCGTTGAAGATGAAGTCATTTACCTTCTTCGCAACGCCCACATTGCCAACGAATACGGTGGCAACGACGACTGCGGCCACAACTATGATCGCCAGTATCCATCTCAGTTTCATTTTCAACACCTCAGAACATCGACTCCTTCGAATACACGCCATCCTTGTCGACCGCAACCACGACGCGATCCGAATCCTTGATCATCTTCTTGAAGGTGCCACCATAATAGTCCTTCGAATCGAACTCGTACTCCCCCTTGTAGTCCTTGCCTCCAGCCCAGTAGTATGGCCACAAGACAATCCTCACGACCGGCCCTTCGCTACCCCAGCCGTCGTCCATATACATCCCGCATTGGGATCGGAGGTCTTGATTGTAATAGATCATCTGGTAGGTTTCAGACTCGTCCCTCTCTTCTGCGGTCGCTCCGTGAAGGTCAAGATCGAGTCCATACCTCTTCTGGAAGTACTTCATCAATCCCTTATCGCCTTGGTTCATCACGCTCTTCGGAATGTTGATGCTGAGATGCAACTCCTGTGATTGCGCGAGTTCCCTGAACCGATCATCGGTAGCAACACGCTTGCCCGATGGACCAGCGCCTCTTGGCTTCATAAACAGCCCGGTGTCGCCATCATGCGTGGTCCTTACGCCCTTCGCGGCCAAGGCGTGTCTTGCCGGTTCCTTTCTCCATCCCTGTGGTTTGGTTGCCATATGATCACGGCTCCGGTAGGGGGATTTCGTCCACATCGATCTCAAGATCTTGATGCAGCATAACGCTGATCTTTTCCCAATTCTTTTTGAAATACTTCTTGAACTGGGTCGGGGTCAGGTACTCGTCCGTTTTCCCTTCGGTATCGTATGCCCAGCGCATATGCTTGCTTCGTAGGATTCCCTCTGTCGCCCGTTCAGAGAAGCCCAATCCGAGGAGGTATTCGCTGATGTCCGCCCATCCCTCGAGATCGTAGTACATCCCGAATGAGTAGGCATCCTGTGTCCTCCGTGCCAAGATCCACGCTTGTGAGTGCAATGACGGTGCATCCATACTTTTACTGATCGGATTCGCTGATCCAGCCCTTTTTGTTCTTACACCCTTCGCCGCTAGTGCGTGTCTCGCTGGTTCCCTTCTCCACCCTGCTGGTTTGGCCATTGTTATCCCTCCTCAAAGTATCCTGGATCTTCAGCCTTCTTGCCGATGTGATCGTCAAGCCATGTGATAGCGGCGTTGATCAGGTCCATATGAGTGTCGTAGCCGTGTTCGGGGTTCGTGATCGTGTTGGCATAGCCTGAATCCAGCTCTTCCCGCAACTTCTTGGAACGCGGATACCACCCAAAGCTCTGAGCCAATGAAGGGAAATCTCCATCGTGGCTGACTATGATTGTCTTGTCGGTCTCCAGATCC
>CALMQK010000095.1 GCA_937872085.1 uncultured euryarchaeote | reverse complement strand
TCTCGAGGTCGGCGTTTCCGTTGACGTACTGCGACTCGTGGAGCACGTTCCCGGAGTCCGTCGTGAGGTTGAAGAGCACGCATCGAATGAGTATGCTGGTCCTGACCACGCTGAACCCGATCAACGACTCGGTCACGGTGGAGTTCACCACGGTGGAGTTCCTCAGTGAGCATCCTTGTATGACGCTCCCGACAATGGTGACGTGGTCGAGCTCAGTTCCGAACAGGACCGCGTTCGTCAGGGTGGTGTTGTTGAGCTTCATTGTTATGCTCAATTCGAGAGTGACGGGCTTCGTGCTCTGCTTGCTCAGCGCGTTGATGGGGAGCACATATATCGCTGGCAGGACGACGGATATGATAAGGGGCATGAGCACAATCGTCATCAGGACATAGCGGTTCTTGGCGAATTCCGCGAGGTCCTTCTTGGCGATTATGACCGCCTTCTCCAACCTCATCTTGCCTCGCCTCCGATGAGCTTCATGTAGACGTCCTCAAGCGAACGTCTGAGCTCGGTCACGTACTCGATCTTGGCCCCAGCTCGGGACAGGGCCTCGATGATGGCCGGGTTCCGCTCCTCGGGGTCGTCGAGGTCCACGAGCATCTTCCCGTCCTCCTCCCTGACCTTCGACGCGAAAGGCAGCGAGCGCACGACCTCGAGGAACCCCTGGACGGGTTGGGACAGCTCGATGACCGTAGTCCTCCCCCAGTATCTCCTGGCGAGCTCTCGCGGAGAACCGACCGCGAGCACGCTCCTGTTCATGATGGCTATCCTATCACAGAGCCGCTCGACCTCATCCAGGTGGTGGCTGTTGATGAATATGGTCCTGCCCTCTTTCCTGAGCGCGAGCAGGAACTCCCGGACCGTGTGGGCGGCCTGCGGGTCGAGACCCGCGGTGGGCTCGTCGAGGAAGACTACCTGCGGGTCGTGGACGAAAGCCCGCGCGATCGCGATCTTCTGCTTCATCCCCTTCGAGAACGTCGCCACGGGCTCCTCCCTACGCTCCCAGAGCTCCAGCATCCTCAGCAGCTCCTCGATCCTCTTCTCCCTCTCGTACTTCTGGACCCCGTACAATCGCGCGAAGAACTCCAGGTTCCTATTGGCGCTGAGCGAGTCGTATAACCCCGGTGATTCGGGAAGGACGCCCACGATGCTTCTTATGAAGGACGAGTCCGGCTCCTTGTTGATCTCGTAGCCGTTCACGGTCGCCGTCCCAGATGATTGCTTGATCAGGCAAGCGAGCATCCGCATGGTGGTGGTCTTCCCGGCCCCGTTCGGGCCCAGAAGGCCGAACACCTCTCCGTCCTCCACCCTGAGGTTCAGGTCCTCGACTGCGACCTTGTCATCGAACTTCCTGCCGAGCCCAATAGTCTCGATCATTTCAAAACCCGTTCAGTGGATGCGAGGTGCGTTACGCCGAACCCTCAGATAGAGGTTACGGGGGAACGCCAATCTTCTCACATCATCGGGCGCTCATTATCTTCAGAATGGCCTCTGCCGGAGAGCCATCCGTCTCCTCGAGGGCCTTCCTCGCCTCGGCGGCGGTGCATCCCGCCTGGGACATAACGAGCTTGATGTCCTCCTCAGG
>CALMQK010000094.1 GCA_937872085.1 uncultured euryarchaeote | reverse complement strand
AGCGGCCTCGGTGCCGTTCTTCTCCTGGCCCGAGAGCCAGTTCGTCAGCGAATCGTCCTCCCCGGAGAGCCATTCCGAGAGGTTGGAGCTGGTGCTCGGGGGGATATCCCTCGCCCTCTCGATTATCTTGGTCGCGAGCTTTTCCCCTATCCCCTTGACCTCGGACAGTTCCTCTGCGCTGGCCTGCTGAATGTCCTTGAGAGAATGGAAACCGGCCTCGTACAGCGTATCAGCCTTGGCCGCTCCTACCCCGGGTATCTTGCGGAGCTCCTCCTGGCTCTTCTCCGATTCGGTCTTTGCCTCCTCCTCATCGGCATGCTCCTCCTTCCCGGACCGGTCGAGCGAGCTGTAGCAGTGGGGGCACCGTGAAGAGCCCTCCGGCGATTGATAGCCGCATATGGGGCAGGTGACGGTGGTGGGAGACTCCTCTTCCTGGGGCATCATCTCTCCTTGACCGAATCAACCGGGGAGCACTGGATTCCCATAAGGACCCTACGATGGGGGAAATCGACACTTCCCATCCAGTCCTGGCGTAAATAGCCTGAGCCAGATATTTATATTTGCGTCTGGTGGAATCGATGCTGAGAAGGAAATCCTCCTTCCAGGAGCTCCTGGATGCCTGCGAGGCTATGGGGACGGTCGGAGGGACTGCGGATCGTCTCAACACGAGTTGCTCCAAGTTACCTAGCCCGGTGTCTGCCAAAAGAGACAATTACCCTGTTAAGCATACAATTGCCCTGAGATGCCAGAACACACCGTCAAGAAAGATGACAAACCGAAGGAGGAGCGGGTCGGCGTCTATGTGTGCCATTGCGGCACGAACATCGCAGGAACGGTCGACTGCAAGTCCGTCGCCGAGTTCGCCAAGGACCTCCCCAACGTCGTCGTCAGCCGGGACAACAGCTACACCTGCTCAGAGCCTGGGCAGAACCAGATAGTCGAGGACATCAAGGCCCACAACCTGACGAAGGTCGTCGTCGCGTCATGTTCCCCGAAGATGCACGAGAAGACCTTCAGGAAGACCGTAGAGGGGGCGGGCCTGAACCCGTACTCGCTCGAGATGGTGAACCTGAGGGAGCAGTGCTCCTGGGTACACAAGGACAAGGGTGCCGCGACCGAGAAGGCCAAGGACCTGGTCAGAGGAGGGGTATTCAGGGCGTCCAGGCTCGAGGACCTCTACCCGAAGGAGATGGCGGTCTCGAAGGACGTCCTCGTCATCGGAGGAGGGGTCGCGGGCATATCGGCGTCCCTCCAGCTGGCCAATTCCGGTTACAAGGTCTACTTGATCGAGCAGAAATCCAGCATAGGCGGCAGGATGGCCCAGCTCAGCAAGACCTTCCCGACCCTCGACTGTGCTCCTTGCATCCTCAGCCCGCGGATGGTCGACGTGGCGTCCAACCCGAACATCGCTCTCTACACCGGCACAGAGGTCGTCGGTTTCGCAGGCACGCCAGGGAACTACAAGGTGAAGGTGAGGATCGGCCCGAAAGGGGTCGACCCTAAGAAGTGCATCGGGTGCGCTAAGTGCGAGAAGGTGTGCCCGGTCAAGATACCGAACGAGTTCGAGGAGTGCCTGTACGAGCGGAAGGCGATATACAAGCCCTTCCCACAGGCCGTCCCGGCATCCTATGTCGTTGATTTCGAGAATTGCAAGAAGTGCGGAGCGTGCCTCAAGGTATGCGCCGCCCACGCCATCGACATGGAGGAGAAGGAGCGGTTCCAGGAGTTCGACGTCGGCGCGGTCGTCATGACGACCGGCTTCGACATGTTCGACGTGAAGAAGCTGCACGAGTACGACACATCCTTGCCCGACGTGATCACGGCCACCCAGATGGAGCGATTGATGATCAACGAGTGCGGGGCCGGGATGGTGCTCAAGCGCAAGTCCGACGGGAACAGGGTCAAGAAGGTCGCTTATGTGTTGTGCGCCGGTTCGAGGACGAGGAAGGTCGGCGTGCCCTACTGCAGCAAGATCTGCTGCAACTACGCGATAAAGCAGTCCGTGATCCTCAGGAAGACCTTCCCATACATGCAGGTCTACGTCTACTACATAGACATACGAGCTGCGGGGAGCGGCTTCGAGGAGTTCTATGTCAGGGCTCAGGAGGAGTTCGGAGTCAAGTTCATCCACGGCAAGGTCGCGGAAATCCAGAAGGGCGAGAGCGGGGTGATGGTCAGAGCCGAGGACGTCACCCTTGGTGAGATAATCGAGAACGAGTTCGACACTGTCGTGCTCTGTACCGCGATGGTGCCCTCGAAGGGCACCGAGCAGCTGGCAAAGATGCTCGGGGTCCCCCTGAGGGAGGACGGCTTCGTGTCCGAGAAGCATCCGAAGATGGAACCCGTCTCGACGCACAGGCCGGGCATATTCGCCGCCGGTGTCGCCCTTGGCCCGAAGGATGTCAGGGACAGCGTGATAGACGGGCGGAGCACCGCGGCCCAGGTGATCGAGTTCCTCGGGACCGGCAGGATGCTCATCGACCCCGTCAAGGCGTATGTGGCCGACGGCTTGAAGTGCACCAAGTGGAAGGCGTGCGAGGCCATCTGTCCGGTCAATGCGATAGGCGTCGACGAGGTCCCACGGATCGATGAGATCGCCTGCATAGGGTGTGGCGCTTGCGTATCTGAGTGCCCGGAGCACGTGTTCGAACTCAAGAACTACACGGATTCCCAGGTGGAGGCGGAGATGAAAGGCCTCCTGAGCGTGGACACCGAGGAGCCGCGCATAATCGGGTTCTTCGGAGACTCCCTCGCGTATGTCGCCGCCGACTCCGCGGGCACTGCCAGGATGGAGTACTCGCCGTCGATCAGGATCATGAGGGTCCCTTACGCGACGCGCATATCGAGGAGGGAGGTGCTGAAGGCGTTCGCGCTGGGGGCAGACGGGGTCCTCCTCTCGGACGAAGAGGGAGGGAAGGTCTCCCACATAATCGAGGAACGGGTGAAAGCCCTGGCTCCGGAACTGGATGCACTCGGGATAGGTAAGGACAGGGTGACCTTCGTGCCGATGCTCCTGCCGATCTACAAGGTGCTTCCGAAGTACATCGACACCTTCGACAAGAAGGTCAAGCAACTGGGGAAGCTGTCCAAGGAGACGAGGGCCAAGGCGTTGGATGCATCTAGGCTCAAGGTCGAGCCGGTCTATGGTCCGAAGGGCACGCTAGCCGCCACCAAGTCCTTGCACGCAGGTCAATGACGCGTGCGGGCACGCGCGGTCAGGGGAGCACCCGGAGTAAACGTATTTATATCGAGATGCTCAATAAGAAGTGTCGCGCCAGCTGGCAAAAAAGTGATATCTGATGGCGGAGAAACGCGTCCTCGTCAAGATCAGCAAGGACCACACCGAATTGAGCCTACGAGAGGTCTTGGACAAGATCAAGGAGCTGCAGGACAAGAACCCGGATCTCGACGTTTTCTTTGACGGGGACCAATACGCGATCTGCGGCAGAGC
>CALMQK010000093.1 GCA_937872085.1 uncultured euryarchaeote | reverse complement strand
TCGCCGGCGTCTGGTCGAGGTTCACGACGTAGATCCGCAGGTCCTTCGGGTCGCCGCCAAAGGCGTAGCCGAAGACGCTGATCATGAGGAGTGGCATCAATACCAGGAACCCGACCGTGCGTCTGTCGTGTCGCAGCGATCGCAGATTCTTCCTGGCGACTGCGAGGATCCGTTGGAGCTTCATGGGCCCGTCCTCTTCGCGAAGGCGAGAAACGCCGATTCAAGGTCCGGTGTGTTCGAGGATTTCAGAAGTTCCTTCGGGGTGCCCTCCGCGATCAACCTGCCCATCCTCATCATGCCGACGATGTCGCACCTGCTCGCTTCGTCCATGTAATGGGTTGTGATGATGATCGTCTTCCCATTCGCCTTCAGGTCGGAGAAATACTTCCAGAATCCGACCCTCAGCTCCGGGTCGACTCCGACGGTCGGCTCGTCGAGGAACATTATCTCTGGGTCGTGTATCAGCGAGCACGCCAGTGATGTCCTATGTCTCATTCCGCCGCTCAGCTGCGAGACGAGGCTGTCCTTCCGCTCATCGAGGTCGGTCATCGACAGCAGTTCACTCTCTCGTCTCGCAAAGGATTCCTTGTCCATTGAATAGAGCCCGGCGAACATCTCGAGGTTCTCGTGCACGGTGAGTTCGGAGTATACCGCTGTCTCCTGGGGCATGTAGCTGATCCTCGCGATGTTCTTCTTGATCGGGACCTTCTCCCCGAGGATCGTGGCCTCTCCCGACGTTGCCTTGAGCAGTCCTACGAGCATCTTGATGGTCGTCGTCTTGCCTGAACCGTTCGGACCGATCAGCCCGTAGAGGGTCCCCTTCGAGATGCTCATGTCGAGGTTCGATACGGCGGTCAGTCCGTCGAAAACCTTCGTCAGTTTCCTCAAATGTATCGAGTGAGGTTCGAGTTCGCGTGTCATCCCGCTCCTCCGGTCCTCCTCGCTCATCCAGTTTCCTCTCCGCCCGATCCCGATATCGCTGGTCTGAATTCTTAAATAGGCCATTGAGGCATTAAGACTTGGTTTTGAATGCCATCAGGAAAGTACATCATCAAACTCTGCCTGTTGGGCGACGGAGCAGTCGGCAAGACGAGCCTCGTGCGCAGGTTCGTGTTCGACGTTTTCGATGACAAGTATTTGATGTCCTTCGGCACCAAGGTCGTCAAGAAGGAGATCAAGGTGGGCGATACGGAGCTCGACATGTTGATCTGGGACATACTCGGCCAGAGGACTCAGGATGCCCTTCATGCCGCGTACTACAGGGGCGCGACAGGCGCCCTGGCGGTGTGCGATTTCACAAGGCCGGACACCATGAAGAACCTGAACTCTTGGCTGGGTAACTTCAGGTCCGTCGTCGGGAATATGCCGGTCTTGATCCTCGGCAACAAGTCGGACCTCGAGAAGCAATTCACTTTGTCCCAGCTCGAGGAGTATGGCAAGTCAGTGGGATGCGATGTCTTGGAGACGAGCGCCAAGACGGGCCTGAACGTCGAGCGCTCCTTCATAGAACTGGGCGAGAAGCTCGTGGCGGGGCTGTCATGAGATCGCTTCCGTTCTTCGTCATGCCGGGGATCGCCCTCGCACATCTGCGGGAGGAGCTGGAGATTGTCGAGGGGGACCAGAGGGCGAGGCACATGCTCTATCGGTACGGCCAGAGATGCGGGAAGGCCCTGGTAGAGAGCTTCGGTCTCTCCTGCTCGAACCTCGCCGAGGTCAGGTCCGTGCTCGAGCCCGTCTGGATGGAGGCGGGCCTGAGCAGGATGAGGATCCAGTCCTTGGAGGAGAGCGAGATGGTCGTCAATCTCGAGGAATCGGTCGAGGCCAAGGGGGGGAAGGGCTGCGATTTCAGCCGAGGCTACCTGTCGGGCATCGTATCGCAGCTCACTGGAAAGAGATACGAGGTCGACGAGGTCGAATGCATCAGCTCGGGTTACATGATGTGCGTGATGCAGGTCTGCGAGGTGGTCGATGTCCTCAAGCCGAACGCTCACCGCGAATCGGATTCGGTCAGGAAGTACAACCTCGAGAGCGGTTACTCCTACCTGATCAAGGAAGAGATACCGGATCAGGCCCACGACATCTTCGTCGATGCGTCGAAACACGGAGTGCCGTGCCTCTGCGTCACGAGGGAGTACCCCGAGAAGCTCAAGGAGAAGCTCGACCTGAAGGGCGTTCCTTTCCTGTGGCTCTCGATGGATCAGGAGAAGATATACGCGAGGGACCCGACGAACATAGCCCAGCTCTACTCGGACATGAAGACCTTCGTCTCGGAGAACAGGAACAGCATGGTCCTTCTTTCAGGGCTCGAGTATCTCATATCGCAGAACGGTTTCCAGAAGATCCTGAAGCTCATCCAGCACGTGAACGACAGGGTCGCGGTCACGGAATCCGTCCTGGTCGCCTCGATCAGCCCGCTCACGCTGCCCGAGAACGAGCTGAAGATGCTCGAGAAGGAGATGCGGAGTTTCTGAATCGCCAGTTGGGGGGATGGGTTCGAAGTACGGCGTCATAGTCTGCCCGAAGTGTGGGATGGCCAGAGGTGTCGAGACGGCCAAGAAGACGACCGGCTGCCAATGCGGTAACGAGATAGTCCTCTCCCATGTCAAGATCAAGAATCAGACGGACTCGCCCTTGGAGCTCGCTGACCTCGTTGCCAGCACCAACGCGGCCCTGCGAGGAGGAGAGCCGGCACCGCCGGAGCGCAAGTCGAGGAAGAAGGATCCATACTTGTCCATAGCTGAACGCGCCAAGCCGATCAAGGACTCGCTCGAGAGGATGCGATCGATCGCGCAAGGGCTGACCGAGCTGCAATCGAGATTCACGATCGATGACATCAGACGGATCGCGTCCCTGCTGGGCAAGGACTCCGCCGAGGATGTGCTCGCCAGGTTGAAGGACCACAATCTTGTGTACGAGTTCGAGCCTGGAGTGTACAGGTCGGTCTGATCAAGCCACGACTTTCTTCTTCTGCGGAGCCTGCTGCGATAGCCGTTTTGCGTCCTGGATAAGGACCGGCAGCGAGAGCGTGTGGACCTTCCTGTACCCGTAGACGGCCACGGCAGCCGCGCCGACGAGCCCGATCAGGTTCCAGGGCTCTGAGAGGATCCCGGCGAAGAAAGACTCATACATCAGCGCGAACCCTATGTGGATGAGCAGAGCCTCGGGGAAGTAGCCCCTGACATCCCCTCTCGCGACTCCTATTCCGATGAGAGCGGTTGTCGCTCCGTGCATAAGGACGAACAATACTCCCAGAATCGATGCCGCCACGACAGCCGTGACTTGGATATTGCCCTCGATGTCGTTCAGGAACACGTAGACCGTGGCGAAGGTGTAGGTGGCCGCTATCCCGAGTCCCATCGAGAGGCCGTAGAAAGCCGTATCGACCTTCTTCTGGAACCTCGGGAAGTTGAGGATCACCAGTTTCATCAGCTCCTCCATCAAGGCGAAACCCATGATGAGCAGTAGGATCGTGTAGGACGACGAGATCAGCGAACCCCAGGCCTCGAAGGCGTAGATCACCATCCCCAAGACCACTCCGAGCGCGAAGAATGCGAACAGCTTCCTGTCGTCGAAGAAGGGCTTCGCCACCTTCGGGTAGGTGTACTTCCCGAGGGTGAAGTAAAGGAGCGTCATCGCGGGTCCGAATCCCAATATGCCTGCGGCGAGCTGGAGAAAGTCTACCATTCCGTTCCCGTCCTAACCTTCCCAGGCACATAAATCTGATTGGGTATACATTTATAGGGTAGTCTGGGGGTTGCGCTTCGAGGTAGAATCATGGCTCAATGTGCCAAATGTGGAAGGTCGCTGGACGGCTCCCCAGTATGCCAATACTGCGGGTTCGTCGGCGAGAGCAAGAGCGTTGTAGGAAGAGGGGTCAAGTCCGTTCGGAACGCGACCGGAAAGGCCCTTGAGGGCGGCGTCCGAGTTTCTGAGAGGGTCGCCAAGGAGGCTAGACCATTCGTCAAGGCTGTAGTAGATGACGCCAAGAAGAGTGTGAAGAAGGCCAAGGAAGAGACCCTGAAGGCTGCGAAGAACCTCCGGAAATGATCTAGTCGCTCTATCGTTTGCTGCCGGCCTTGTTCGAGATGTCGCCGGACAGCTTGTCGTAGTAGTGGGCGACGACGCAACTCTCAGCGCACTTGCCGCACGAGTCGCATCTCTCCTCGTCGACCCGGATCATGTCACTGAGCGTGATCGCGCGGGTCGGGCAGGTCCTGACGCAGATGCCGCACTTCGTGCACATGTTAGCCCTAAGCACCGCCCTCGCCACACTTTCGAAGAGCACCACGGCATCCTTCGGTTTCTCCCCGACGGCCGCGATCTGCCCTCCCGCGAACGCTTTCGCGTTCGCGTTCCCCGATCTCACCATCGCGACTCCGAAGTCCTCGACCAGGCGCACTTCCCCGACGGTCTTGAGCAGCTCGGCCACCTGTTTCAGTCCTCTCGATTGTGGCATCTTGAGGACCGCTTCCACAGAGAACCCACCGGCCGCACAAGGGCTCACACCTTTTATGACGTGGACCGCGAGTGTGTCCGCTCGCTTTGGTTTCGCCTCGATGCCGAGCTTGTCCGCCAGTGCGCGCATCTTGGGAGGCAGCTCCTTCCAGCGCCAGAATCCATGCTCCACGAATCCCCTCGGAAGGCCGTTCTCGGCCGCCCAGGAGTCGAGCTTCTGGTTCCATGCCTTTGCCAGTTCAGGGCTCATCCGAGATATCTCGACGCTTTCGCTCGCAAGGGACGAAGGACACATCCAGCAGCCCACCCTCTCGATGTCCTCGTCGTACAATGGATTGTAGTCGAGCCCTCTCCATATGATGTAGAGCCAAACGTCTAGGGCCGTCCAATCCCTGATGGGGTTGACGGTGGTTTGGCCAGGGACGAAGGGGTTCTTCGTGATCAGGTCCGTGTAGGACCTCGAGAAGGATTCGAGGCGTCTGTTCCCCTCGATCGTGAGCGTGCCTTCTGGGAACCTCTTCTCTATCAACTCGGATGCCGGCGCGAGCTTGCAGACCTTGCAGCACCATCTGAAGTCCTTCGCCGGTGGCCCGAAAGCCCCGAAGTTGTCTTCGAACGCATCTCCTGCAGAGGCGATGAGCAGGGGCACACCCCGAGAGGAGACATGCCATTTCACGTAGTTGCAAGTCGCCGGATGCTCTAGACCAGTGTCGATGAATACAGCAGTGAGATTCTTGGTGACCGACGCGACGAGATCGAGCACGACGAGGCTGTCCTTTCCTCCGCTGAACGACACTGTCACCGGAAGCTTGTGAGTCGTGATGGTGTCGTCCAGCTCGTGCTCCGCCCTTGCCTTCTTGGCGCTGAGGTGTGGGGCGTTGGCCTTGATGACATCCTTTGTCCAGGCCCGTCGCGCATGTTGCAGCGGTCCCGTCTGTGTGAAGTCCCTCACCTTCACGCCCTTGTCTGCCGTCCGGAGCTCGTTCGCGTCGACCTTCGCAGAGCCGCAGCCGATGAACTTGCCCATCTCGATGATGACTTCGTCCCCGGCCTTGATCCCCGGGTCGAACGAGACGATGGTTTCCTTGGGGAGGTAGTTGGCCTTCATGTGTCCCGAGGTCTTGTTGATCGTGATGAGCTTCTTGGGACGCATGCGCGCGAGCATGCGCGCTCCGTCCACCCTCAGCGTGAGGGTGTAGTCCTTCTTCTCGAGGTCGTAGGTGAGCAAGGCGACCCTCCGGCCGTCGACTATGATCTCCTCCGCGCGGTCCTCGCCCGAGCTCTTGTTGAGCACCACGACATCGGGGATCAGCTGCTGGACACCGAACTGCCGCAGGAAAAGGTAACGCAGTCTCTTCTTCGTCCCCTCAAGCGCCAGCCTCACTTCTCCTGGCGGGGACAGCTCCACTTGGCGGCCGTTGGTTCCACATCTGCCGCAGGACTTGCCGATGAGGGGGACATTGCAGCTGTCGCACCAGAAGAGCACATGCGCTGGGCTATGGAATTCCCTGTTCACGGTCCGAGCTATGCCGGACGGCCATAAAATAAGTTGTTGGTTCCACCACTGGCCGGATTGTCCGTACTCAGCCGGTATAACCCCCAGAATGCTTATTTATCAACTCAGCCTGACCCAGC
>CALMQK010000092.1 GCA_937872085.1 uncultured euryarchaeote | reverse complement strand
TCGCACTGCCACCCCGACCATTATATGGATGCAGAGATATTAATCGAGGCGATGACGGAGGGGGGCACGCGGAAGCAGGGCGTCCTTCTCGGGAGCGTGAGCGTCATCGAGGGCAACGGGGATTTCGGTCCTGCGGTCTCGAAGTACCATCTGTCCAAGCCCAAGGTCGTCAAGGTCATGGAGCCCTTCAGCAAGTACTCGCTCAAACCCCTCGAATTCCAAGCGACGCCCTCCGCCCACTCCGACACCAGCACGGTCGGGTTCAGGATACAGACCACCAGCGGGGTCATCTCCTACGTGGCGGACACGCAGCTCACGGAGCAGGTCATCAAGGCGCACAAGCACTGCCGGCTGATGATAGCCTCGGTCACGCGCCCCCTCGGGCAGAGGATACCTCACCACCTGAGCACGGAGGATGCTGGATACCTCATAGAGAAGTGCAAGCCGGAGATGGCGGTGATAACCCACTTCGGCATGCGCGTGATCCAGGAGAACCCGGAGACCCAGGCGAAGTGGATCGAGGAGAGGTCGGGCGTGAAGACCGTCGCTGCGATGGACTTCATGACGCTCGATCTGAAGAAGGATAGCATCGCTGTCTCGAACAGGGTCAAGCCGAAGCCCGAGAAGTGATCAGGTGTCCGGTTGCTGAGGTGCTCCGCCTTCGGACAGGCTCTGCGGCATCTGGCTCATGACGTTCGCGTTCCTCTCACACGCATCGCATGCGATTATGGTTCCCCTGAAAATGCGGCAATCATTGTCACTGCACATGTGTCCCCATCCCCTTGCATCCCGACTGCTTCCTCATAACCTTGCGGCATAATAAAGATTCTAGCAGTGCCTGCACTGGAAGCATCGCTTCGTGTGGAGCCGATTCCGTCAAAATGATTATCTAAGGTGCGGGAGGTTAGAGTCGGCGATGAGCGCGGTCGAACTGTCGAAGGAAGAGTTGGTCAAGATCAAGGAGCACGTCAAAGCCCATCAGAAGAGTGCCGCCTTGATCAGGACCGAGCATGCGCCGACCGAGCTCACCCCGCTCCTTGGTGCGGTGGGGAGGGCGTGCCGGATGAAGCTCAAGAGGACCTCGTGGTCCCCCGCCGCGGACTTCGGATTCGCCGAATTTAATTCGAAGGACAAGATGTTAATCGTCGTGTGGGTAGGCGGGAGCCGTACTGAGCTGCTCTCGGTGTCGACAACGGACGATGTATTCGTGGAGGACCTCGAGGAGTCGATACATTCCTCGAAATTCTACTCAGAATTGGTGCGCCACGGGACATAACCTGCCATTTGGTAGAAGCATCGACTTATCCGCGCTGGATTGTTGCCAGGAAACCGCTATATAGCACAAGTTGGTAGATTGCATTTGGTGTCTCAGGTCGGTGGCTCAACTTTCCTCCTAAGCGTTTTGATTTCTAACAATCCCCACCACGCCGACCTCTCAGACACCTTCCCCTTTCACTTCCCTTGACCCCCCTTCCGATCCGTCCCAATATGTTTTATTAGCCTCGGGAATAATCTCGTCACGAGAATGATGACGCTAGAGAACGATGTACTGAGGCTCGTCAAGCCGACCCCGGCGCAGGACAGGAAAGTCATGGCCGTGGTCGAGGAGCTGTCGAAGAAGGTATTGACCGAGGCTCGGAAGCTCGACGCGCACATCGAGACGATGCTTGTCGGATCGGTCGCCAAGGGGACCCACCTGAAGGACCCCGACGTGGACCTGTTCATGCTTTTCCAGTCCAGCACCCCCCTCGAGGACCTCAAGAGGCTGGGGCTCGAGATCGGGAGGAGGGTGGTGGACGGCAAGGAGTACTGGGCCCAGCATCCGTACGTGAGGGGGATGTACGATGGTTTCCAGATCGACCTCGTCCCCTGTTTCAAGATCAGGGACACCAGGAGCAAGCTCAGCGCCGTGGACCGGACGCCATTCCACACGGAGTTCGTGAAGAAGAACCTCAAGAAGGGGATGGCCGACCAGGTCCGGCTCCTGAAGCGGTTCATGAAAGGCGTCGAGAGCTACGGGGCGGAGGCGAAGGTCCAGGGATTCTCAGGGTACCTGTGCGAGTTGCTGATCATCCGGTTCGGCTCGTTCAGGAAGGTTCTGGAGGTGGCCTCGGGCTGGAAGGTCGGGGAGCACATCGACATCCCAGGATTCGAGGAGTATGGCGGGAAGTTCGACGACCCCCTGACATTCATAGATCCAGTCGACACGACGAGGAACGTCGCGTCGGCGGTATCGCACGAGACCCTGCTCAGGCTGATCATGGCGAGCAGGGGGTATCTTGCGAAGCCGGACATCAGGTTCTTCTTCCCGTCCGAGCGGAAGGTCTGGACCCCGGGCAAGGTCAAGGAGGTGGCTGGAAAGAGGATCAGGAACCTCATATCCGTCACTTTCCCGAAGCTGGGGCTCATAGATGATGTCGTCTACCCGCAGCTGAGGAAGTCATTGACCTCGATGACCGCCCTTCTCGAACGCGCGGACTTCGAGGTGGAGAAGACCTCGATACTCGTCGATGACAGGACCCATCTCCTGGTGGAGCTGACCGCGATGGAGCTGCCGAAGGAGAGGAAGCACAGGGGGCCGCCGGTCAAGTCAGAGAACGTGAGCGAGTTCCTCGCCAAGTGGGACCACAGCGGCATCTCGGCTCCGTACGTCGAGGACAGCAGGTGGTGGGTGATGACGAGGCGCACTTGGACCCGGGGAGACGAACTCCTGAAGGCGAAGCTGAAGGAGATACCTCTCGGCAAGGACGTCAAGAAGCTGACTGATCTGGAGGTCGAGAGCGACGACCGGCTGCTCGTGAAGGAGCATCTCGGTGCCCTGACGAATCATTTCGACGACCGGATGCCTTGGCAGAGATAAAGGCCGGGAGGCCCTCTAGGCCGCGACGGGTATGGTCGGGCTTATGATTAGCACATATTGGTTTCCAGACTCGTCCTCGGCGCTGATCCTGATGTTCAGCCCGCCGGTCGTCGTGAGTGAGGTCGCGTTCATTTTGTAACCCCAAATGTTCTTTCCTTCGAGGGTCATGGACGAATAGTCCCCAAAGTTGACTGAG
>CALMQK010000091.1 GCA_937872085.1 uncultured euryarchaeote | reverse complement strand
TGAGGCCGCGTTGAACCTGGACACTGCTGGGATCATGGGATTCGTCCTGCTCACTGCAGTGATCTACGTGCTATCGAATCTCATCGTGGACCTCGCATATGCATATCTTGACCCACGCGTCAGACTGGGCTGATGTACAGAAAGGGTACGATCAATGACTTCGAAACTGAACATCAGGAAGAAGGGGAATGGTCCCCAGCCGGATCGGACAATCGGAGGACCGCCCCGGGCAACGAAGGGGAAGGCCGCGAGAGGCGACTTCGTGAGCGACCTCAAGTTAGCCCTCAAACCCAGGATAAGGGAGTGGAAGTTCGACCTGCACTTGATGTCCAAGAGCCTCACCTCGATAATGGGCATGGGCCTTCTGGTCATGCTGATCATAGTCGCTGCATTTCCATTCGTGCTAATGCCGCACCACGGTAGAGGGGATCCGTTCGAGATACCCATCGACCTGGACAAACCCGACCCGTTGCCTCCTGGCACACCCGGGTATCCCCTGGGGAGCGGCGTCAACGGAAAATCGATCCTCTACGGCATGATATGGGGCGCGAGGATATCGATGGTGTTCGCCATCGAGGTCGTGCTCGCAGGGGTCGCCATAGGCACCGTCCTGGGCCTCATATCAGGCTACAAGGGAGGTATCCGCGACGAGTTGATCATGAGGTTCACCGATATCTTCCTCTCTATACCCTCGCTGATACTGGTGATGGCGATAGCCGCGGTCCTTGGTAGAGATCTCAATTCAACTAAGCTCGCACTGATCGCCGTCTGGTGGTCCGGTTACACGAGGCTGGTGAGAGGGCAGGTGCTTTCCATCCGGGAGAACACATATATCGACGCTGCCAGAGCCTCGGGGTCTGGGGAATTTAAGATCATGTTCAGGCACATATTGCCGAACTCGATGGCACCCGTGGTGGTCTCGGGAACGATGGACATGGGCACCGTGGTGCTGGTCATGGCGGGTCTGAGCTACCTGGGCCTGGGAGCACCGCACGGGTATGCCGAGTGGGGCATGATGATCAACGACGGCCAGGCGAGGTTCGTCTATGGGGACTGGTGGATGATATTGTTCCCCGGCATAGCGATCCTGACATTCGTGCTCGCGTTCAACCTCATGGGGGACGGGCTGCGGGACGTGCTCGACCCGAAGATGAGGAGGTGATCTCATGGCGGAAAAGGAAGACGACATCCTTGTGGAAATCAGCGACCTCGTCGTGAATTTCTACACCTACCAAGGCATCGTCCAAGCCATCGAGGGCGTCGACCTCGTGATCCGCAAGGGGGAGACCCTTGGCCTGGTCGGAGAGACAGGCTGCGGGAAGAGCGTGACTGCGAGCGCGATCATGAAACTCATCCTCAGTCCCCCTGGAAAGATCGAGGGCGGGCACGTTTACTTCATGGAGCCTCCCGAAGTCCGAGCAAAGAGGCTGCAGCTTGAGGCGGACGCGCAAAAGTGGTACCGAGGCCTGCCGGAAGCGGAGAGGAAGAAGCTGGTCGCGAGCTATGGACTCAGATGGACCGGTTTCAAGAGAAAGCCGAAGCCAGTGACGAAGTCCGAGGTAGAGAAGACCGTGCCCCCCGAGAAAGCACCCAGCCACCTGATGGACCGATACCTGGCGACGAAACTACCGCAAACCCCGAAAGGGGACAAGGTAGCGCAGGATGCCATCAGGAGATCATACGACCTCCTCACGAAGAGTACCAAGTACATGCAGAGGATCAGGGGACGGTTCATCTCGATGATATTCCAGGAGCCGACGAGCGCGCTCAACCCGGTCTTCACCGCTGGAGACCAGATAGCCGAGGTCATCTTGCAGCACCGCAAGACGGAGATGGCATCCCGGGTCCTGCTCAGACTGGAGAAGGAACACGCGCATATCCGGAAGAGCAAGGCGGACTGGAAGAAGGAGGCGAATGCCTGGTACGGGCGGTTGTCAGAATACGATCGCAGGAAGATGGTCGCCGCCTATGGCACTCCTCTGTCGAGATTCCGGAAGAGGGGAACGCCTCTGACAGAGGCCGAGATAACGGAGGTCCTGCCACTTGATCATCCATCTGCAAATCTCGTCAATGCTTACATAGCCAAAAGGAGGAGACCCAGGAGCTGGCCTGCCGATGGGGTCCCAGGAGAGGAGAATGCGCCCGCGGGGGAGGTCCCCGGGGAAGAATCCTCAAGGGGGGGCAGATGCTCGGTCTGCTACGCCTACATCGATGAGGGAGACGTGAGATGCGACGCGTGCAACTCCGAGTTCTACGGTCGATTCTCTTGGCTCGTCAGACCCCTGATCCTGGGCACTTACATCGCGGTCATGCAATCGATCAAGCGCAACCCAGACTCGAAACAGGGTCTCATCAGCCGCATACCGGGCCTGCGGAGATATCGCAGAGAGCTCGACAAGGAAGCCCTGAAGGAGGCCACGAGGATGCTCGAGGTCGTCAGGATACCCGATCCGAAAGGGATCGTGAACAGGTTCCCGTTCGAGTTGAGCGGGGGGATGCAGCAACGCGTCATGATAGCCATCGCACTCGCATGCAACCCGAAGCTCCTTATCGCCGACGAGCCCACGACGGCCTTGGACGTCACCATCCAGGGCCAGATACTCAAGCTCATGAGGGACCTGAAGGCCGAGTACGGCAGCTCGATCCTCCTGATCACGCACAACCTCGGGGTCGTTGCCGAGATGTGCGATAGAGTGGGCGTGATGTACGCGGGCTCGATGGCCGAGATCGGGCAGGCGAGGGACATATTCAAGAGACCACTCCATCCGTACACGACTGGCCTTATGAAATCGGTCCCATCGATCCAGATGGAGGCGGAAAGGCTCTACACCATACGCGGGTCCGTCCCGAACCTGATCTACCCACCGAACGGATGCAGGTTCCACCCGAGATGCGATTTCGCCAGGGAATACTGCACGAAGGTGCGCCCACCGATGACGGAGATAGAGCCGGGTCATTCAGTCGCATGTCACATGGCTGCAAAGGCGGGGGGTTATGTCAGTGGGAGTTGAGCCAGCGGTCGACAGGAACCTCATCGATGTCGTACATCTGAAGAAGTACTTCCCTATCCGGGGAGGGCTCCTGAAGAGGTCAGTGGGGTCGGTCAAGGCGGTAGACGACGTCACGTTCTACATCAAGAGAGGGGAGACCATGGGCCTGGTCGGCGAGTCCGGCTGTGGCAAGACCACCGTCGGAAGGTCCATCATGATGCTCACACCGCCGTCCTCAGGCTATGTCTTCATTGAGACACCGAAGGAGATCGTCAGGAACTTCTCCGAACTGGTGAGACTAGTCAACCACACCGACGCCGGGGACATGGCCCCGGAGGTCGCGCTCCAGATCGCAGACAGGATCGGGACGATGTTCGGCTCCGACAACTGTGAGATAACCGTGGGAAAGAAGAAACACATGTGCATCGATGCTGAGAAGATCCGAAAGACAGTCACGTCGGCCCCACCTGGGAAGCTGCTTGAGGGGCCTGAGGACGACGTCAGGGACCTCGCAGAGGATGCGATCGAGGAGATCATCAGGAGATACTGCATCAACTTCAGGAGAAAGAGCCAGGTGAGGAAGCTCAGGGGGAGGATCCAGTTCGTGTTCCAAGACCCCTTCTCGTCGCTCGACCCGAAGATGCTGATCAAGGACATCGTCGCGGAGCCCATGGTCGCCCAGAACAGATATGCGAAGAGCGGTAAGAGATTGACGAAGGAGGGCTTGAGGAACCGAACGATCGAGCTTCTGGAGAGGGTGGGACTCAACGTCGAGCACATGTACAGATTCCCGCACGAGTTCAGCGGGGGCCAGAGGCAGAGGATCGGTATCGCACGTGCGCTCTCCGTGAACCCCGAGTTCATAGTCCTTGACGAGCCCACATCGGCCCTTGACGTATCGGTGCAGGCGCAGATCCTGAACCAACTCAACCAGCTCCAGAAAGATTTCGGGCTTACCTACCTGTTCATCTCGCACGACCTGAGCACCATCAGGTACATGTGCGACAGGGTATCGGTGATGTACCTGGGCAAGATAGTCGAATACGCCTCGAAGAACGAGCTCTTCGCCCGCCCGATGCACCCGTACACCGAGGCGCTGCTCTCGGTCATACCCGTGCCCGACCCGGACCTGAGAAGGGACAGGATCATTCTACCAGGAGACGTCCCGAGCCCAGCCAACCCGCCCTCGGGTTGCAGGTTCCACACGAGGTGCCCCCTCGTCATTGACATCTGCCATAGGGTCGATCCCCTCTTGGCGGACCGGGGGAACGAGCACTTCGTTGCATGTCATGTCCGCTGACAAGAAGCCTGTGAGGACCGCGTCCGAGAAGCGAGCGGCCGCCTACAGACCGTTCGCCGAGGAGAAGGACTTGCCTGAGGAACAGGCCGTCAAGATCCTCCGGAAGCATCTTCCTTGGAAGGACTGGCTCTTGGCAGACTACATG
This sequence comes from uncultured euryarchaeote, assembly GCA_937872085.1. Lineage (GTDB taxonomy): Archaea > Thermoplasmatota > Thermoplasmata > UBA10834 > UBA10834 > COMBO-56-21. The sequence continues at coordinate 347 of CALMQK010000091.1, read as the reverse complement.
AGGTACTGGTATGGCCTCGGGTCGCTAGCCCTCGATGTCTTCCTTCCCCTGCAGATCGCAAGATGGTACCACTTGCACACGGCCCCTTGGATCTTGGCGCTGTTCTTGCTGCTAGCCGCACTTCTCTACCTCGAGATCCGCATATATCAGTGGCTATGGCCAAGCGGCGTCAGGACGAGGGTCGAGGCCGAGCGCCGGGCCCTGCGGAAGACATTCCGCCGCATCAAAGACGTGTTCCGGAGGGACTAGACCAGCCAGAGTTTTGATATCGTTGTCCGTCGATGCGAGACAACCGAAGGGTGCATCCACTGAACGGGTACCTCATAGCCTTGTTGATATCGGCCGTC
>CALMQK010000090.1 GCA_937872085.1 uncultured euryarchaeote | reverse complement strand
CCGGCGGCGGGTTCTGTCTTATGACGGAGTCTGTAGGGCTCGCGGCGATGACGGAAACCCCAATGGTCTACGTTCTCTGCCAGAGGCCCGGGCCCAGCACCGGGTTGGCGACCCGGCACGACCAAGGAGACCTCCAGTTCGCACTTGACGCCTCCCAAGGCGATTTCGTGAGGGTCGTGCTGGCACCAGGAGACCCCGCGGAGGCTTTCTATCACACATTCAACGCGCTTAACCTCGCGGAGAGATACCAGATCCCGGTGATCGTGATATCCGATAGGGTCCTCTCAGAGGGCTTCAGGACCACGCTCCCGTTCGACCTCGATGGCATGATGATAGACAGGGGGAAGCTGTTGAGCGATGAGAAGCTTGCGCAGATCCCCGACTACAGACGATTCGAGATAACGGATGACGGGGTTTCTCCCAGGTCATTGCCCGGCATGAAAGGCGGCATCTTCGTGGCGAACGGGGACGACCATTACGAGACGGGCGAGACGAACGAGGACCCTGATATCAGAACCACGATGATGGACAAGCGTTTCAAGAAGCTCACCAAGCTCATCGACGAGATCCCTGGACCGAAGATGTATGGCCCTGCGGATGCGGACGCGACTCTAGTGACTTGGGGCTCGTCCAAGGGCCCGTGCATGGCCGCCATGAACACCCTGAACGAGGAAGGAGAATCCGTCAACCTCCTGCACTTCATCTACCTGAAGCCGTTCCCGCGACACCTCGCCATGGAGCAGCTCAAGAAGGCCAGACTGACCATAGGCGTCGAGTGCAACCGGACCTCGCAGCTGGACAGGTTGCTGAGGGAGGAGCTCAAGCTCGGGCTCGACAAGAAGATCAGGAAGTACGATGGCCGACCGATATTCACTGAGTGGCTCGTCGAGAAGATCGAGGAGGCGATGGGATGACCACTGTGGACGAACTCAGGTCCCCGACGATCCCCGATTGGTGCCCCGGCTGCGGGGACTACGCGATTGTGATGTCGGTCAAAGCAGCCATCGCCGAGCTCGGCCTCGACCCGAAAGATATCCTAGTCGTCAGCGGGATCGG
>CALMQK010000089.1 GCA_937872085.1 uncultured euryarchaeote | reverse complement strand
TCCACCAGCTGGTTCGCTAGCAAGAAGGAAGAGGAACCCCCTCAGAAGGTAATGATAAAGGTGGAGAAGCATGTCAAGCGGAAGGTCCTCAAGCTCGGGAAGAAGGGCAGGCGCCATGCTTCAGAGGCCTACGAATCGGCTAAGGTCACGAGCAAGGATATGGAGATCACCCGCGAGGTCCTGGAAAGCGTAGGCAGCCGTCCGGCAGAACCGGCTCCAGCCCCCTCGTCCCCATCATACCAGTCGCACGAGCCCAAGACCTTCACCTGTGGCCAGTGCGGCGCTAGCGTGCCCTTGGGCGCCAGCATATGTCCCAAGTGCGATTGTCACTATCTGAACGACATCTCCGATGAGCAGCTTCGGGACCTCGAGAGCGCCGAACGAGAGGTCAACGAGGAGACGTTGCCTGACGCCGGCCGGATGATCGGACGAACGGAAGCTCCTTGCATTCACTTTGACGCCATGGACGGCACCGTCAGCTACCTCCAGGAGGATCACGAACTGCCCAACATCTCCGTCGTGTGCATCAATTGCGATACGGAGATCGAGTTCGAGACGGATCGATGCCCCATATGTGGTACGAAGTTGGATAAGGCCGAGGGCGGCCTTGTCGGTCTGTTCACGGGCATGGAGTTCGATAGCGATGAATCCATGGAGATGGACTGCCCCTTCTGCGGAGAGCACGTAGTCCTGGCGAACGGGACATGCCCTGCATGCAATGAGGCCGTTCGACCCGCCGACGTGGGGAGTCCAGCGGAGAGGATAGACCCAGTCATCCACATGGGGAACGTTGTGTTCCTGCACCTCGATGTGTCGACCGGTGAGGTGAACTTCCTGCAGAAACTGGCCAGGAACCAAGGTTTCGAGCAGATGACGGTCCAGCTCGAGGGGATAGGACGTTCGGGGTTCGACAAGGACTGGAAGAGCCTGTCAAGGGTGTGAGTGAGAGGTGTTGCGAAATGGATGCTTTTGATGAGTTCCGGCTGTTGCTCGACGAATATTCCTCTCACATCCTGGAGCTGACCGGGTCAGGACCTCTCAATGCGACAGAGCTCAGCGATGCCCTTGGGATACCGATCGCGGCCTGCTATCGAAGGATAAGGGCACTGAAGGATGCGGGTCTGCTTCGCGAGGAGGGGCGGGCGGTGTCGATAGGCGGGAAGCTCGTCGCCACGTACAGAAACGCAGTGGACAAGGCGGAGGTCCTGCTCCAGGACGGGAGGCTCAGGGTCGTCATAAAGGCAAATGGCGAGGACAAGGCAGATGAGATGTTCCTGAGCGATGAGCCCTCGATGCTCCACTGGTCATCCGGTGCGGACAGGCCTAGGCCTGCAAGACAGATCTAGGCGGTTCAAACGCCTGCTTTCTCCAGGTTATCAGCACGCTTCGCGTAGCGCCTGGCCTCGCTCTCGAACAGCTTGTTCTGCTCGAGGAACTTGGCCGCCCTGGTCCTGAATTTGGCGGCTTTCGCGGTCTGGCTGGCGGCCTTCGATTCGTTGCGCTTGGCCACCTCTTCCTGCTTCGCGGATTTCCTCTCCATCGTGGCCATCTTCGTCCTTACGGATTCCGGGCTCAATTCCGTCTTGCCCTGCGCTGCTCCTGAGAGCTCGACCTCGTACTCTTTCTCCCTGTCCCTGAAATCCCTGGCCTTCTCCCGATGCAGCCCCGCCTTCTCCCTGTATGCGACGGCCCTGGCCTGGCATTTCTGCGCCTTGGCCTCGTTGGCCCGGTACTTGTGGTAGAACTTCGCGGCCTTGTGGCCGAAGGAGTGCGCCTTCTTCCTCAGGACGGCCACGTCGCGGTACGCTTCCGCCTCGGCACGACCCGATCTGGCCATGCGGATCTGGTCCTCATGCTCCGCGTCAGTGGTCTCGTGCTTCTCCTCTTGCACAGTCGGCTTCTTCTGTGGCTCGGGGGTCTGCGATGGAGGCGGTGGTGGCGGAGGGGTCAGCTGGTATGATTGTGTAGATTTGAGAGGCGCCTGGGTCTTCGTGAATTCACTCCTGGAAAGGAAGGAGTCGATGTCCTCATCGGTCTTCTTCTGAAACTCCTTCTTCTTTGACGGTTCCTCCTGATTGGCCAACGTCCTCACCTACACCGTCAGATTTGTCTTTGAGGGGATAAGGCTTTTGCTCTGAGTGTTCTCTAGCATCATCGGGTTGTGCATGTAGTCCAAGAAATCAAATACCCAGCACACTCTGATTCGGAGGATGTCCGTCCGATCCGCTGTTTTCTGCATCGATGGCCATCTGGCCCCGGAGGCCAGGTTCCTGATGGAGGACTTCAGGCTCGCCACGAACGGGGTGATCAGGGTAGGACTTCAAGCGCGCGTAACCTCGAGAAACGCCTTATGCAAGCTGGCTTACAGGGACTTTCGGGAAGAGCATCCGGATCTCTATGCACAACATCTTGTGTGCGCATTTGAGGTGGCCGCGTGCATCCTCAAGAACCATCGCAGACGATTGAGGAGATTGAATGCGGGACGGGCCGTGCCCCCGCCATACGCGAAGCGGCTGATGATGAAAGCGGAGAACCAGGCGTACAAGCTCGACCGGAAAGAG
>CALMQK010000088.1 GCA_937872085.1 uncultured euryarchaeote | reverse complement strand
TAGCCGTCCGCGCTGATCCTGGCGTTCGCGAGTAGGTTGTCGAACTCTCCCAGAGATGATTTCCGGTCGTTGACGTAGAAATACGAGTAGTACCCATCGACATTGTCCGATCTCCTGACCAACCTGGTCAGCTTGACAGTGTCGGAGTCGATCGGGATCAGCCTGTCGGAATTGTCGAACACGAGACTGACCTTGGTCTCGTTCGCGGGTTTCTTGTCCCTTCCGCCGTTGAAGATGAGGTCGGTCAGCTTTCCCGCCCTGATCACCCGGGAGCTCCTGGGGCCGAGGACGAACAGTATCCCGTCAGCGATGTTCGACTTGCCCGCGCCGTTGGGGCCAGTCACCGCAGTGAATCCCTGCAATAGCGGGATGCGGGTCTTTCGGGCGAACGACTTGAAATTCTCCAGCTCTATCTCCTTCAGGTGCATCTGATCCCTCTCCAAGCGGGATGCGAAAACATGCGCTGAACGGAGACTAACGTTGAAGCTGTCCTCTGCATCCCATCCCGTGAGTCCGACATGTGTCGGACAGGAAATAAAATGGGCTATAAAGTATATAATACTTTATGCCAGCTGAATCCCCAGCAAGGCCTGGTATGCCTTGAGAAGTTCGACCTCACTCCTCTCCCAGGACCATTGTTTGTCGAAGTAAGCCTTCCCTTTCCTCCCCATCTCCCGCAGCAGATCATGGGAGGTCAATGCCTTCGCGATCGTCGCTTTGAAAGCCTCCCCGTCATAAGGGATCACGAACCCGCAACCCGTCTCAGTAATCTTGCTCGAAATGTCAAGGCCTTCTGAGATGATCATGGGTCTCTCGCAAGCCATCGCTTCCAATACTTTGATCGGTGTGCTGATCCTGTAGTTGGGATTCGTCGGGTCGAGCATCACCACGACCAGGTCGCTCGCCCATGTCACCCTGAGCGCTTCGTCCGTGTCAACAGTCCCGAGGAACTTGACCGAAGGATTGCCAAGGGAGGCCTTCTCCGCAACCGGCCTCATCGTTCCAGCTCCTCCTATCACCAGAGTGATCTTGCCCGATGGCTCGATCGAACTGACCATCTCCTGGATGAATCTGCCTGGTTCGAGGGAACCCAGGTAGGAGACGACGAACCCCTTCAGGTCGTACCGTGCCCTGATTTCCTCCGAGTTGGCTCCTCCGAGAACGCTCGTATCAGGGCTGTTCATGACGATCTTCGGAGGCGACTTCCTGCCCTCGGCCAGTGACTTCGCCAGGGTCTCATTGATAGTGACGATTTCATCGGAGCGCCTGGACAGCATCCTCTCGAACCACCATACGATCCGGGAGAATCCTCCGATGTCCTTTCTGACCATGTTTGAGTATATCTCATGCGCATCGTACAGTACTGGCTTTCCTCGCAGCCTGCCTATCACCAATCCTATGGGCAAGGTGTCGAAGTCGTGACAGTGGACCAATTCGAACTCCAGCCTCCTCGATGCACTCAGGGCCCGGAACCAGAATCGAGGGAGTCTCGACAGGAGCTTCCCCACAGAACGGTACGGACACTTCGGTCCAAAACGGAGGACATCGATTCCGTGCTCCGTGGCTCGCTTGGGGAGAGCCCCGTCCCTGTCCCAAGCTATCAATTGCACCTCCAGGCCGTGTTTCACGAGCGGCCTGGCCTCCCTCAGGACTCGAGGATCGGGTCTGAACGGATTGGTCAACAGCATCAGGGTCGAGGGCATCTTCGGTGAATCCGCGTGGAGGCTATAAAATGGCTTATGTCCTTCGCCTGGCACTTATGCGTAATCGATGATGAACGACAGAAAGAGACTTAGGTCTTCAGGGATGGATTCCAGCATTGATGGCTCGGAGGAGATAGCATTCTAGGACCCCCCGAAAGCAAAGGCTCAACAGCACGCAAGCAACATCAAGCACCCCGAGGAGAGTCTGGCTGCGAATCGCAAGTGCTATCTTGAACATGTAGAGCAAACAAACGCGCACCGGCGCAGGTATTACGAAGAGAACAAGGACCGGATCAAAGCTACACGTCGCAAATACCTCCAGGGCAAAAGGAGCGTGCGGAAGAGCTAAAGGTCAATGATGCTACGAGACTACGCAGTCGACGAGCCGAAAATCCCGAGGAAAACAGTGAATATTGTCGCGAGTACTACTCTGGACATCTGGCTCGGAAAAGACAAAGACATCTCGAGCTTAAGTTGAAGGGAAGACGGGAATAGAATGAATCCAGAGCCACCCTTCAATGCTCGAAGTGTGGTCAATCATTTCCAGATGGTCCTATGATGATAGAATCCCATCACACCTTGAAAGATCCGAAATTGCGCGGGATCAAACGATTGACGGGGAGGGTTCTCCGGTCGAAACGACTTCAAACTGAGCTCGCTCAATGTTCACACATGAGCATTTGGCGCTCATCGCTCCAATTGGAAGACTTTCAAGCATTGTAAGCGTCATTGTATTCTCTTGATTTGATACGCCAAAGCCTCTCTAGAAGCACCCATGCTAGAGTATGAGTCAGTAGGGTCTGTGACGACGAACGTTTTAGTAGGATGCCCGCCATTACTCGCCGGGGAGCTTAGAAGGTGCGCTTGTTCAATGAAACAATGCACAATCGAGTCGGGGAGATGCCTGCGGCCTCACCGAATTCGCGGGGAACGATATCCTGTTTATCTCGTTGCTTTCAGAAAGACGAAGGGGGAAGAAAGGTGAATTCGATGAGTGATGGAAGTATGACTCGAGCACGGACGACAATGTTGATAGCCTTGCTGCTGGTGGTGGTGTTGATTGGTATTCCATCATCGTCATTGAGCGGCAAGCATGATACTAGCATGAGCCCAGTTGGGCAGGCTTCGGCCTCTGGCCCAGGGGATCGAGCGATTAGGGTCGGAGTACCGGACTTCACAATAAACATTGGGACGTTGAACCCCCTGCTATACACCAACAACGAGGAACAGGTAGTCGTCTGGCCTTGTTACAGCACGCTGTTGACCTATGATGTCAACAAGAAGATTGTGGGCGATCTTGCCACCTCGTGGGATGTGTCCCCGGGTGGGACATTGTGGCATTTCAAAATCACCACCGACGCTACGTTCTATGACCGTCTCAACCCCACAGTAGTGCATCCACTGACCGTTGCGGACATAATATTCACTTACTACCTGGTCCAAAACAACAGCAATAACCTTCAGACATACCTCCCCGAGATCGCGGGCCAACCTATCATCTCCCGCATGTGGGCTGTCAACAGCTATGAGTTCTACATCGAGACCACGAAGCCCTACGCACCAATGCGCTCCTCACTGGCATCTATTCCGATCCTTCCAGAGTATATCTGGTCAACTGTGAGGCCGAACTGGCAGAATTTCAACCGTGCGTCTGGTATCCCTCCGTGCGTTGGCTCTGGTCCTTTCTACTATGCTCTGGACGGCCTCCCGACGGCCGGTAGCGTCGAACTGGATAGGAGCCCGACCTGGTTTGCCACGCAGGAGCGCGGCTGGCAGATAAAGGCTCCGAAGTTGATATTCAAATCGGAAACGTCCACCGATACCGCTCTGACCGATCTCAGGACAGGGGCGATTGATATCGATGCTTATCCGAGCGCGGCCCAGTACTTGAACACGCTGCCGGGTATGGACGGTGTGGAACGGTGGACCGTTGTGACGGGCGCACTCTACGAATTCAATATGAACCAGATGAGCGACGCTAAGCGGGCGGCATGGGGCGGGCACTACAATGCTGGCACTAACAACCAGCTACTGCTGCTTCCGGTCGTGAAGGATGCCATGACGATGTGCATCGACAAGCCGACTTATGTTAACGAGTTTATGAGTGGATTGGGATCGCCAGCGAATTCCCTGATAGGGCCACAGAATGAATTCCATTACGACTACGGCAGCCGGCCTGGAGAAACGCCGTTTGTGTTCGACCCAGCGGCAGCCAGGACAATGCTGAATGCCGCTGGCTGGAACTACGACCTCAACGGCAACGCGGCTACCAGCACTACCGCACCTCTGTGTAAGCTGGGAGGCACGGACCCCCTGAGGTTCAGATTCTACACCCCGTATGACGGGATTGACCAGGCCAATTGGAACGGAGGTGCGCAGATGATCGCCAACTGGACCTGGCAGGCCGGGATCGACCTCAAGACACTCTACTCGCAGCATAGCGGAACGTTCATGAACGGCGTATGGGCAGCTGCGGACTACGATGTTTGGCTCTGGGACTGGTATTTCGGGCAGACCTCTGAGGCTTCTACGGATATCATGCTGGTTCTTACCACGGGAGCGATCGGCTCATGGAGCGATATCTATTGGACCAACGCGACATACAATAATCTGTACAATGAGTCTTTGGTCGCGACAGACTTCGCCACAAGGTACTCCCTGCTGGCGGACATGCAGGCCATGGCCTACGAGGACAGCGGATGTGTCCCCGTGTCCTACAGGGCCGAGCTCTTCGCCGCGTCCAACCAGGGACCCGACCACTGGACGAATTGGGGCAACTGGACTCAGAATGGCCTTCTTTCGACATATTCGGCCTCTCCCTGGCTGTACACGCAGATATACCCGATGGACAACCACGCGCCCACTGTGACGGCGGGTTCGCCCACCTTCAATGGATACGTGAACACTGCATTACCCGTATTCGGCTCGGCAGTCGATGACGCGTCGACAATGAAGTATCAGTGGAACTGGGGAGACGGATCGAAGACGGGATGGCAGACGAGCGCGAGCCAATCACACACCTACGCCAAGGATGGTATCTACACCGCGTACTTCGCCGCGCAGGAGCAGGGAACGGCGGATGGGTACATGGATTGGGACAAGTCGGTGATCACGGTCATTGACCAAGCGAACCTCCCCCCGACAATAAGCTCGATAACTATGACCCCGTCCAGCGGGATAGAGCAGGGTACGAACGTGACGTTCACATGCATCGCGAGTGACCCGAATGGTGACCCTCTCTCCTACAACTGGGATTTCGGTGACACATACACTGCAACGGGCCAGACTGTTTACCACAGGTTCCTGACAGCTGGATCCTACACTGCGACTTTGTACGTGGATGATGGTCACCCTGGTCCAGGGAGACCAGCAACGGCGACTAAGCTCGTCTCGGTGAAGGTCAACCATCCACCCTCCATCTCGATCCAGAGCTCACAGTCGCACTTGTGGAAGACACCCACGTTCTTCAACGCGACGGCATCCGATGCGGACCTTGACACGCTGAGGTTCACATGGGTCTGGGGCGACGGGAGCATATCGGTGACCACTACGCCTCTGATGGTGACGCATACATACAGCCAGAAGGGCATCTACAACGTGTACGTATACGCAGATGATCTGACTGGACTACTCGGCCACAACGTTTCAGCGCTCGATAGAGTCACGATCACAGGGACGCCCTCGCCACCTACAACACTGACGCTCGTTGGGGCGCCGCTGTCCATCTGGGTCAGCCAGACCGTGACCTTCACCGCATCGGCGAAGGATCCGACTGGAGATGCGATGCGGTTCACAATCAACTGCGGTGACGGCACGTACATAGTAGTCAACACGCCAGAGACATCGAACAACAAGCTGGTCACCGTCACGGCCAACCACACATACTGGTCTGCAGGAACGATGACCGCGCGCCTCTATGTCTACGACGGCCAGGACAACACAACGGGAGCGACTCCCTGGACTACGACGGTGACATTCAACAGCCCACCGGTTGTGACCCCACTGACGAACAGGAATATCTGGGCAGGCAGCTCCGCGACGTTCACAGCTTCCGCAGTTGACCCGGATGGCGAACCGATGAGATACACCTGGAACTTCGGTGACGGTACCCCGTTGCAGGCAGGTGCGTCCACGACGCACATCTACGCGAAGGCCGGGATCTACACCTACACGGTGTATGTCAACGACCTGACGGGACTTGTTGGACACAACGTGACGAGCTCGGCGACGGCCTCGATCGCGTTCAACCTCCCACTAGCGGTTGGCTGGAACTTCGTATCGGTGCCGGTTGTCGGCTTCGGATACAAGGCGAGCACGCTCGGACTCGCGACGGGCGACATGATTTCTTCATGGAACTCGACGACACAGAAGTACGACAAGACGTACATCAAGGGCATCTCTCCGCCGATAGCTAACTTCACCATAACCCCGAACGTCGGATACTGGATCTGGGTAGCTACCGCGAAGACGCTTCACCTCTACGGAAGCGTCCCGAGCACCCCGCAGACCATCACGATCACCATACCGTTTGTTGGTGGCTGGGTAGCACTCGGCCTCGAATCTCTGAAGACGACCTGGAAGGCGAACAACATCTCGGCGATGTACTCGGGCACAGGGGCCATCACGATGGTGGCCTACTTCAACGCGGTCACCCAGAAGTACAGCTCCTGGATCTCTGCGGTGCCGAACCTGAACAACTTCGCGCTGGCGCCAGGAGTCGCGTACTGGCTCTGGATCACCGTCGGCACGGGCGGGACGTTGTCATATATGCCGTAGGAAGTCACCGGAACAGGGTCGTTACGGTGAATGGCAACGGAGATAGGAGACCGGACGATACCAGCATGAGGGCCAGCGCTAGCTCGGAGATGAAGAAACGGACGCGCTTGATCGAACCCTCAGAGAGCGGGATGAAAGTCATCTCGCGCTCGAAGGGGTTCAGGTCGGCGTACGAGGGAAGGAGCAACAAGCAAGAAGGTTTCGGCGCTCCTCGTATGCGCGGCCGCGATCATCTCATCGTCTCAGAGGTAGTTTTGGCGTCCTTCGGCACGGAGAAGGCGCGGCGAACGGGCATTCCTCTGCCGCCATTCCTCCTCTATTGCATGTGTACAACTCTGTCGGGACCCCAATGCCCGGCTGCGTGGTGACCATCACGACTCAGAATACTGGGGATACTGTCAAAGGCATCATAACTGATGATGGGACTCTTGGAAACCTTGGAGGTTGATTATATGACCACAGCGCGCTGCCCAGTGGTTGCGCCGAGGGTGAAATCATCCTCGTCAATTCGATGGGGCCGGACGGAACGGCCGGATCGAAAACAGGGACCCTTGGAACTAATCCGTACCCCGTACCTCGGGGTGAACGTGACGCTGACCACGGCCTCGATACCGGAGTTCATGTACATCGCGATACCGATAGTCAGCATCATATCCATCTTCGCCGTTAGGAGTCGGGCATCCGGCTGTAGCCGGGAAGAATGATATTTGGTCACGGAGGGGGGAGATACTTGGATCCAGACGTGCAAGAAGGGGAGGAATGCAGAAGAACATCCTTGCACAGAACCCCTGCCTTCAGAGCGTTCATCTTGGTCCTCGTCCTTCTATTGTCTACGTCAATAGTCTCGATAACAGGCCCTTTTGGGACAAACTCCAACCATGCAGCCAAAGATGGCGCCCGAACGGCGGCGATTGATCCCTCGAGTGTTAATTTGGCCGCTAGTCCTTCGACGGCGTTTGTTAATGAGACAATCACATTCTACTTGAACGCCTCATCCGATGATCCAGGCGCAATCCTCACGTTCACCATATTCTATGACTGCTTAGACCAGATACCGACGATAAATCCCGATAGTCCCGTGACCGTCGACACCGCCGGGACCCCCTGGTCCGTGGTGCGGACATTTGCCTACAACCATCCCGGAAACCTAACACAGGGGGGGCTTCACTATTTCTGGGTGTTCGCATTCGTGTCCGACGGGACAGACAACTATTCGGCGGGAACCCAGGTATATGTGAACTCGCCACCTCCGCCCCCGGTCAATATGCCGCCCTGGCTCATAGAACCCCCGGCCGACCCGCTCAACGCAATCGCCGCTGTCGCTCAGTACATTCCGATAAAGATCGCTGATGATGACAGCGATACCGTCACCGTCTTCTGGGACTTCGGTGACGGAACGAACGCGACGAACGT
>CALMQK010000087.1 GCA_937872085.1 uncultured euryarchaeote | reverse complement strand
TTTCTGTATCCGGGCGTAGCATCTGGAGCATCCAGAATAGTACTCGAGAGCGTGTTGCTCGTTCTCCTCAAGCCCGCACTTTGGACATCTCATCTACGTTCCCAGCTTCCAGCATGCACTTAACATCGTTATATGAAATATAGTTTTCTCCTCAACGCGTTGCGCCTCCACGAGAAGAACCCAAGCCTCCGGAAGGCGTCTTTCTTTCCCTATGGTCACATCTCAACGGAAAAGTCTCAGGATACTGTTTTGTGGTGCGAGGGCCCTGATTTGAGTGAAAATGAAAGCTCATATCCCTGTCCAGGGCACGCCCTTGTGAGCGCTCATGACGATCTGCGTGTCCGTCTCCTTTATCCCGTCCATCTTCAGGAAGGTGTCGATGAACTCCTGCAGCTCTGTCATGCCAACGAACAGCGCGACGACCAGCAGGTCGTACTCGCCGGTGACCCTGTAGACCGCGACGACCCTGTTGTGGTTCGTCAGGTGCTGCACGACCTTGTCGAGCTTGTCCGTGACGGACTTCACGTGGATGTACGCCTTGACCGTGTTCTCGATGAGCCTGTAATCGATGTGGATCGAGAACCTGAGTATGATCCCCTTCTCGATGAGGTTCTTGATCCTCCTTCTCACGGTCGCCTCAGTGACGTTCAGTTTCTTGGCGATCTCCGAGTTGCTCATGCGTGCGTTGTCCCTGAGCTCGCACAGTATCCGGATGTCAGTGCGGTCTATCGGGAGCATCTTGAGGTCAAGACCCTTCCATCTCTCGTAGATCTCGCACGGGCTCTCGGTCGAAAGATCAGTGCTGGTCACAGTGATACCCGCCCCTCCAATGCCCTCGGCGTACTTGAAACTAACGGAATCCACACAAAATGCATGCAAAAGTGCATTGATTTGATTAATGGTGACCGAAAACATGACGATTCGATGATAGTTGCTCGCCGAAAAGCCGTTACGTGCCGTACCGCCGCTGCCTGAGCTGATAGGACCTGACCGCCCTCAGGAAATCGATCTTCCTGAACCCTGGCCAGTAGACATCTGAGAAGTACAGCTCGGAATAAGCGAGCTGCCACAGCAGGAAGTTCGAGACCCTCTCCTCCCCCGAAGTCCTCAGGACTAGGTCCGGGTCGGGCATGTCCTTGGTGTACAGGAACTCGGAGAAGGTCTTCTCGGTTATCCCGTCCACGGTCATCTTGCCATCCTTGACCGATTCGGCGATCTTCCTGATGGCCTGGACGATCTCCTCCCTCCCGCCGTATCCCACGGCGATGTTGAAGAAGTACTGATCGTAGTCCTTGGTCCTCTCCTCCACGTTCCCTATCGCGTCCTTCAGGTCCTTCGGCAGGAAGTCCCGTTGTCCCAGGACCCGCACCCTGATCTTGTGCTTGTGGACCCGCTCGTCCTCGGCCAGGTTGTTGAAGTTCTGGACGAACATCCTCATCAGGTCCTCGATCTCCTTCTGCTCCCTGCCCACGTTCTCCGTCGAGAACGCGTAGACCGTGAGGATCCGCACCCCGACATCCATGCACCACTCGAGCATCTGTTCGAGCTTCTCCCTGCCCTTCTCGTGGCCTTCGGCTACGAGCAGCCCGAACTCCTTTGCGTATCGGCGGTTGCCGTCCATGATGATCGCGACGTGGTGCGGGACGGGCCTCGTCATGACCTCTTTCATCAACCGCTTCTCGTAGGTGTTGTAAGCGGTCGAGGAGATGGCCCTGGAGATATCGCCTGTCATTGGTCGACCCTATGAGGCCTCGCAACGTGCAGGTTACATAAAATACTAGGCTCGGCGGAAGTCCTCGGGTAGGCCAGCACTGTAGAGACCGAGGTCGAAACAGCCGATGGCGGCTACGGCACCGATGCAGCCCCGCCTGCCGGTGATCTCATGGATCTCGACCCCGAGCTCCTTCGCGACATGCTCGGCGTCGTGTATGGAGAGGATCGTCTCCTTTGCGTTCGCCCCGAACTTCACCAGCTTCTTGGGCACCTCGAGGCCCTCGTAGACCGCGATCGATGTCTGGTCCGAGAACGTGCCTTTCCTCACGAATTCCTTGGCCCAATCGACCAAGGGCTTCACCTTGTCGGGCTGAACGGCGAATGAAACGCCAGTCGAGGCGCAGTTAGTCGTCTTCTGCGGAGCGTGGGGATTGAGCTGGACTATCTTGTGCGAGAGGAACGCGCCGTGGGGCATCTCCCTGCCGAGCTTCAGTCCCAGGACCCAGGTCGCGCCCTTTTCCTTGGTGTCAGTGTCGTCTATCCCGACGATGAGCCGTTTCTGAAGGGGGGTCGTTATCCTGACCTCCACCTTCCTGCTTCCGCCGACGTTCTCGTCGCTCAGGAACTCGACCTTCTCGACGCCCTCCGCCTGTGGCAGGCAGGCACCTATCCCGACGCTTGCACCGGCGATCCCTACCCAGGTGGTCTCGACCTTCCCGTTCTTGACGAACAATGACTTGAGCGCTTGACCGCC
>CALMQK010000086.1 GCA_937872085.1 uncultured euryarchaeote | reverse complement strand
TCTTGATCTCGTTCAGGACCGCGCCGTGCTTCCCTATGACCAGGCCAGGCGAGATCGCCTCTATCGTCACCTCGCCCGTGTCATCGTCGAAATAGATGTTCGTGATCTTCGCTTCGTCGGGTATTATCTTCCTGATCCGTTCCTCGGCGTTCTGGGTCTCCGCGAGCATCTTGGGGTCCGGCCTGATGGCGACCCTCCGCCTGAGGCTCTGGGCCAGTTGCCTGACGAGGTCGTTGTTGTTCGCGAACTCATCGAGGTTCTTGGTGTAGATGACTACGACTGGTCCTTCGAAATCGATATCGGTTACCTCTATGTTCGTCGGGATCGTCTTCTTGACAGCTTCCCTGGCGTCTTCTAGAATTTTCTCTATGCCCATGCATTCACTCAGCTAAGTCGTGTGTCTAAGTCAAGTCTAAGTTGGTCTTTGTCTTGCGGCGAAATGCCTTTGGAATCCCTGGATGAAATCAGGAAAGCTTCATTTTCGCCAATCGCTTCTGTATTTCCTTCTCGTCGAGGTGCACGAAGCCTTCCTTGGTGATGGACGCGACTGAGTATCCGTCACCAGATGCGGCGTCTCGCTTCATGGCTGCGTGCAGGGCCCTAATCGCCAGGTCCTGCCCATCACTTACCGAAAGGCCCTTTTCATAGTGGTCTTCGAGGACACCGTAGACGTACGGCGATCCAGATCCAGTCGTGACATAGTCGTCAGGTATCGCTCCGCCCACCATGTCAAGAGAGTAAACGTGACCCCCGTCCCGGTCTATCCCGCCGAGGATCAGTCCCACGTAGTACGGATAGAACCTGCTTCCAGCGAGGATGTTGGATGTGAGCGTGGCGGCGGACCGCACGGTCATCTGCTGGTTCCTCTTCAGCTTGTACAACTCCACCTCGGCGGTTATGTATCGGGCGAGCGTCTGCGCGTCGCCCACAACGCCGGCCACTGTGAGCCCGAGGTTGTCGTCGATCTTGAACAGTTTCTGTGTCGTCTTGTGGGCAATGAGCGTCCCCATCGTGGCCCGCATCTCCGTGGCCATGACTACTCCTTCCTTGCACACGATACCTATTGTGGTCGTCCCCGTCTTGATTCCTTCAGCGTCCGTCATGAATTAACACCGTCAGTGAAAACTGGTGCTCTAAAAGTGGTTTAGAAAGAATCCTTACTCCAGTATATAATTGTTTGTCCTCAGAAGCGTCTGTGAGCTCCATCAGCGGCTGGTAGGGGAAGGGTTTATCCCCGAAGGAAGCACATAGACACCTGAGATGGGTAGCATATAAGTCCCTTCCATGATAGCACGCATCCTTCATTGGACGCCGTGCTCCAAAACTTATTGGAGGAGGGGCCTTGCGTCAGGAAACCAATTGCCTGCCCATCTCCCACCCATTATCATTCTAGATTCTCTTCGGAACAACGATAAATACTCCGGGGCCGTTAATCCAAGGCTGGAGATTGCGTTGAAGGTTCTCATCGTCGACGATTCAGAGGCCTTTAGGAAGGTCATGATCGAGCTACTT
Organism: uncultured euryarchaeote; assembly: GCA_937872085.1. GTDB lineage: Archaea > Thermoplasmatota > Thermoplasmata > UBA10834 > UBA10834 > COMBO-56-21. The sequence goes on along the minus strand of CALMQK010000086.1, from coordinate 497 downwards.
GTCAGAGTAGGATTCCACAACGTGGCTGAGGCACAAGACTTCGATGAGGGCGTCGCTGTATTCCGAAAGGAACGGCCGAAGATATCGTTCGTGGACATGATCCTCCCAGGCAAGTCAGGCGTCGAGCTAACCACGGAGATGCTCAAGATAGACCCGAAGGCAATCGTCATCGCCATGAGCTCCATCGTCAACAAGAAGATGATCCGCGAGAGCCTCGATTCCGGAGCGAAGGATTTCCTTCTCAAGCCGACGAACGAGATAGCTCTTGGGGCGGTCTTGGCGATGTGGAGTGATTAGATGGGCCTGTTCTCAAGGAAACCCAAGGACGGCCAGAGGGAGGACGGCCTCGGGATATCGAGGAAATACAACTTCCTACCCGGCAAGTGCTACATCGTTGAGGAAAGCCCGCCAGACCTGAGCTTCGATGCATTCGTGAACATCCTATCGACTCAGGATGAGGTCTGTGCCAAGGTCACGGGGCTCGCGATCAGCAGACA
>CALMQK010000085.1 GCA_937872085.1 uncultured euryarchaeote | reverse complement strand
CTCCAGGTCGGAATACTCTTCTCGATGTTCGTCCTCACGAGGGCGATCCTGGCGACGCCCTTCGGCAACCTGTCCGACCGCATCGGGAGGAAGAAGCTCATACTGATCGGGAGCTTCTTGTACGCCATTCTTGCGATCCTCTTCACCGTCCCCAACACGTGGGTCGGGCTCCTGTTCGTGCGGGCCTTGCAAGGCGTGGCCAGCGCGATGGTGTGGCCGGTGAGCGAGGCGTTGATAATCGATTCCACACCGCCGCACATGCGCGGGAGGGCCATGGGCAAGGTCGTGATGATGTCCAACCTTGGAATGGTCATCGGCCCCTTCGTCGGGGGCGGGCTGTTCGGCCTTGCAGATGTCCTGGGATTCTCCCTCGGCGCCAGCTACAGGTTCCCGTTCTACTTCACCGCGATCGCCGCGCTGATCGCATTCGTGCTCGTGTGGAAGAACGTGACGGATACCCACGTGCCCAGGGCACCGGAGACGAAGCTTTCATTCCACGAGGTGGTGCATCCCAAAGGGGTCGACAAGCAGGGGCTGCGGAACCTCCGCGTGCTGTACGCGAACGCCGCGATGGAGGGGTTCTCCTTCGCGAGCATAGGCCCCCTGATGGCGCTGTTCCTGATCTTCAAGTTCCCTGACCTCGGCGTGACATTCATACCCATCCTCATCGGCCTGGCGATGGGCCTAGGAGCGCTGGTGGCCTATCCTTCCGGGAGACTCGCTGACCACATGGGCAAGAAGAAGATGTTCGTGATCGGGGGATATGTCTCGTTCATCGGGACCATCTTGATCCCTTTCGGATGGGTCCTGGCGTTCGTGGTCCTGTTCCTCGCCATGCGTAGCATGGCGTTCCAGGTCTCCAGCCCGGCACTGAGGGCTCTCCAGGCCGACGTGGTCCCGGAGAGGGTCCGCGGGCGGTTGATAGGGGTCCTCGAATCGATGAGCAACATCGGTTCCGTCATAGGCGCGCCCACGGGCGGTCTCATGTGGGATATGTTCCACGGCGCCGATCTGGGGTTCAAGGCGTTCAGCGGCACGAATGTCCCGTTCCTGATATCCGGATGCTTGGGTCTATTCACCGTTTCGCTCGTCCTGTTCATGGTCCGGGACCGAGGGCATGTCGACGCGCTGATGCTCGATGGCAAGGTATGATTCGGCTTCTCCACCCCTATTGCATGTGGTAATTGTCTTTAAATAATGCCTTTCTCGTTTCTTCGGTTGCGGGAGTGGAGGCATGGCTGGCGTACTCACGGTTTCCGAACGCATTCTGTTCCATCTGAGCGCGTACGCGAAGTACGAGGACAAGTACGAATCCCCGTTTGACGTCACTCAGGATGGCATCTCCCAGGCATGCTCGATTTCCAGGGCGCATGCCGCCATCGAGCTCAAGAAGCTGAAGGCGGGCGGCATCGTGGAAGAACGCCTTTCGCATGTCCGCAGGGGCAAGTCCCGAAGGAAGGTCTATTTCCTGACGATCTCGGGGAAGTCCAAAGCCGCCGACGTTGTCCAATACGTCAAGGAGTTCAGTATCACACCCATGGTGGATGCGTCCAAGATCTCTCCCGAGCTTAGCTCTTCGAGGGTCAGGTCGAGCAGGAGATCCTCCCCCGTGCCGATCGTGAAGGTGTTCTTTGGGAGGGAGAAAGATCTCGAGTCGGCCCTCCAGGTCCTGGCTCTTCCCTCCCTAAAGGTGCTCTCCGTGAGGGGGATCGCAGGTATCGGGAAGACCACATTGACGGCCAAGCTGGTCTCGGGACTTGCCGGCCAGCGGGTCTTCTGGTACACGGCAAGACCTTGGGACTCCACCAAGTCCTTCGCGGACGCCCTCGGGAAATTCTTCTATGACAATGGCGGCCGAAAGCTCTCCTCATACCTGTCCTCAGGGAAGTTCGAGCTGGGAGAGCTGAGCTTCCTCCTGAACGAAGAACTGGCCGAGAACGGCTATACGTTCGTGTTCGATGACGTGGACGCTTCCGAGGGCCTGCAGGAGTTCCTCAAGATGTTGAAGCACAGTAGCGGCTCCGCCAAGATCATCGTGACATCGGAATCGCGGCCAAGGTTCTACGAGAGCTCGGACGTGGTGGCGAAGAAGGAGGTCTTCGAACTGGAGCTGGGCGGACTGGACAGGGATTCTGCTATCGAGTTGCTTGGTTCCAGGGGGATCGTGGGAAAGGTCGCAGACGAGCTGTTCCGGGTTACGAACGGGCACCCTCTCTCCCTCGAAATGGTGACAGTGACGAGCCCGGCGGAAGCCAAGACGCAGGTCTCCAAGTTCTTTGAGGAGAAGTTCTACGCGGAGCTTCCGGACGCGGAGAAGTCGCTCCTCCAGTTCGCATCCGTGTTCCAATCGCCTTTCAGCGCAGATGCGTTGCCCAAGGAGCTGAAGCAGGCGAAGAAGGGTTCGATGCTTCGCGAGATCGCCCCGGGAAGGTTCGAGATACATGCCTCCCTCAAGGATTTCGTGTACAGCTTCATGACCAAGGATGAGAAGGCCAAGTGGCACAGCCTAGCTGCGGACCATTACCTCAAGTCAGGGGACATGCAGGAAAGACTGTACCATCTGGTCCACTCGAACCGGGGGCTGGAGGCCGAGATGATGATATCGAGGATGGGCGACGAGCTCATAGGCGACGGGAGCGCGCAGATGCTCTGGGAGACTATCAAGGATTTCGAGCCTTCGAAGCCGAAGTATCGGCAATCCGTCGTCCTCACGAAGGCCAAGGCCGCCAGCATCGTGGGCAAGTACGATGTCGCGTGGTCCCTCCTGGAGAAGGTCGCGAGCGACGAGAAAGCCCCCTCATCCGCGGAGGCCCTGGTGGAGATGGGCAAGATAAAGAGCATGACGGGGAACCCCGAAGATGCCTTGCGGCTGTTCTCCCAGGCCATGGACCGATGTCCTGAGCATCCCGCGATCAGCTCAAAGGCGCTCCGTGGGCTGGGAGTGGTCGAGGGGAAGCTCGGCAACTACGACAAGGCCCAGGAGTTGCTCGAAAGGAGCGCCAGGGACGCCATGACCGCGATGGACTCCAAGGGGATGCTCTTGGCACACCTGGAGCTCGGGAATGTCTTCATCGGCCGTGGGATGTTCGAGCAGGCGATCGACCACTTCTCGAAGTGCGCTGCAGGGTTCGGACCGGTCCAGCTCACGAACGTGTACATGAACATCGGAGTGGCTAGCGCCTCACTTGGAAGAGACAACGAGGCGAAGATCAATCTTGAGAACGCCGTGAGGTTGGCCGACGAGACCGGCCAACCTCGGTCGAAGGCGTATGCCCTCACATCACTGGCCGAGGTCCTGGTCAGGTCCGGGCAGGTGGAGGCCGCGAAGGAGCACTGCTTCCGGGCGCTCGATATCGTGACTGATCTGGAAGACAAGGTGGGCGTCTCCGCCGCCTATGCGAACCTCGGGATGGCGGAGAAGGCCTGCGGGAACCTGCACGACAGCGAGGAGTACTATGCGGAGAGCATCGCCGCGCTGGGGAACGCGAACGCTCCTCGGGCCCTGGGATTGAGGAAGATGGAGCTCGGCCTTCTGCTCAAGGAGATGGGTGAACCGGTCAGGGCCAAGGCCCTCTTGCAGGATTCCAAGGAGCTCTTCGATCAGTTGCATGCCGAGGATATGGTGGCGCGGGTGGACAGCGAGCTCAGGGGATTGCGTTGAGCATCCTCAGATCTGAGGCATGCTCTTCAGCCAGTCGATGTCCGACACATAGATGTCCCTGATGTCCTTCAGGCCCCAGATCAACATCGCCAGCCTCTCGAAGCCCAGGCCCCATGCGAGCACGGGCTCCTTGACGCCGAGGGGTTCCGTCACCTCGGGCCTGAATATGCCTGCTCCACCGAGCTCCATCCATTGTCCGTTCCAGAATATGTCGAGCTCGAGTGAGGGCTCGGTGTAAGGGAAGTATCCCGGCCTGATCCTGATGGGCACGCCCATGCGCGCGTAGAACTCCTTCAGGAGCCCGCAGAGCATGTCGAAGTTCGCTCCCTCCTCGCAGACGATCCCCTCGATCTGCATGAACTCCGGGAGGTGCGTCGAGTCCATGGCCTCGTTCCTGAAGATCCTGCCGATCGTGAACACCTTGAACGGAGGCTTCGGGTTCTTGGCGATGTACTTGACGCTGCTGACGGTCGTGTGCGTCCTGAGCAGGGCCTTCTCGGCCTCAGCCCGGCTCCACTTGTATCTCCAGCCCAACGAGCCCGTCTTCCCCCCGTTCTCGTGGACCTGCTTGACCTTCTCTATCAGCCCTTCGTCCTGCGAGATATCGATCTTCGCCGGGTCCTTGACGTAGAAAGTGTCCTGCATCTCCCTTGCCGGATGGTCTTGGGCGGTGAACAGGACGTCCATGTCCCAGAAGGCGCTCTCGACGAAGTTGCCGGTCACCTCCGTGAAACCCATGTTGAGGAAGACTGTCCTCGTCTTCTCGAGCAGCAGGGTCAGGGGGTGTTTTCTGCCCCCGTGCACCGTCGGTGCGAAGGCCTTGACGTCGTACTTCCGGACCTCGACATCCTTCCATCCTCCGTTCTGTATGAGCTCCGGGGTGAGCTGTGCGACCTCTTCCCTTATCTCGAACGGCATCGCTGCTAGCTTCGCGCCCTGTTCTGTCAGCGATATGAACCTCGAGCTGATGTGTCGCTCGTTCACGATGTCCTTGCGCTGCTTGAGCGACTCTAGGATATCCTTGTCCGCTTCCGTCTCGGAGACATCGCCCCTTGCCATCCTCTCAATCAGGAGCTCGTCCTCACCCTTCTTATGGACCGCTTCCTTGCCTTTCTCGGTGACCGTGATTATCGTGTCCGCGCCGTCCTTCGACACGACCCCCCAGCCCTTCTTCCTAATCCAGCCAAGGGCGATGGAGATATCCTCGTTAGAGAGCTTCCCGCTGCGCTTCAAGTCGGCCATCGAGCCTTTTCCGTTCAGGTGCTTCAGGAGGATATCCAGGGCTACCTTCTCTTGGAGCGGCCTTGTCGCCACCTGTGGGTTCATCAGCGAGTAGCTCTTCGTGATGCTCTCGTCTATCTTCACTAGGCCCTTGGCATGCAGCCAAGAAGAGGCGTTCATCACCTCGACGAGCAGCTCGAGCCCGCTCTTTCGCCGTATCTCCTCGGGGCTGGCCCGCTTCAGCTCGTTGAGGGCCTTGAGGACCTTCTTCTCGAAGTAGCTGAGTTGCTCCACGACGTCTCTATCTGACATTCCAGGGCCTCATCGGAAGAACCGCTTATGTACTTTTCCGGAGGGGTCTGGGTACTCAATAGTCGATCTCTTTCTCGTACGGCTTGATGTCGAACACCGGGGTGCCGTCGAACGCGTCCAGGCCCCGGACGGTGACGATGTTCTTTCGCACGGAAACGAGCTCGACCAGCGTGAGACCTATCTTGTTCGGCCTGGTCGGAGAGTGGCTTGCGAAAACACCGACCAACGGCTTTGCTGGATCATGCATCGGGTGTATCTTCATCCGCGTCTCACGGCTCTTGTGGAATCCGAAGATGACCCAGATATGTCTGAAATGGGAGAGCTTGTACAGGCCGTCGATGTAGACCTTCCTGAAGACCAGCTTGGACGTGACCTTGCCCCAGTCATCGGGTGTCTCCCTGATGTCGTTCGAGACAGTAGCAATCGCCCTCAACTTCCACTTCAGACGATCAGGTCCCCGCTCAATCCCTGACGAAGAAGTCGTCCAGAACCTTCTTCGCCTCCAGCCTCTTCTTCTGGTGCACTTCCAGGAAGTTCCACACCTTCTCGAAGAGCCGCTCCTTGCATTCCCCGCAGAGTATCTTCCCCGCCCGGCACTCGTCGTACATCTCCCGGATCTTCGCATCGTCCGACTCGAAGAAGTAATTGAAGTAGGCGTGGACAGAACAAACTTCGGGCTGTCCTCCCAGCTTCCTCTGCTCCTCGACCGAGACCCGGCCTCCGGTGAAGGCGTTTGACGTCTTTCTCTTGACCGTCTTCTTGTCATCTATCGTGAAGATGGCCATCTCCCTATTCCCTGAGGTGGACATCTTCTCGGGACCGGCCAATGAAGGCATGAGTTTGGAGTGGATGAGCGCTGGCTTGTAATACCCGAGCCCCTCCGCTATGTCCCTGGTTATCCTGAAATGGGGGTCCTGGTCGATCCCGCACGGGATGAGGCATGGGATCTTCTTCCCCTGCTCGACGGACTCCAGGAAGCACGGCACTGTCTGGATGCTCGTGAAGAATATGCTGCCGATGTTGTAAGAATTGTCGAAGCCGAACACCGCTCGGATCGTCGAGAAGGTGATCTTCTTGGCCGCCCTGACCGCGAGCGGATACATCGTCTTGATGTACTCAGTGTCGAGGAATATCTTCGTCAGCTCTGGGTCGAAGCCGAGCGCTATGAAGTCCAAGGCGTTCTCGTACCCCCACTTCTTGGTCTCGTCGAGTGTGAGGTGGTCATAGAACATGAACTTCTCATCGTCCGTGAGTTGGAACCACATCTTCACCTTGAAGGTGTCCTGCAGGTATCTCGAGAATGCCCACGGTATCAGGTGGCCGAGGTGGACGGGTCCCGAGGGTCCTCTGCCAGTGTACAGCGAGAACTTGTTGCCCTTGTCGTATTCGTTCAGTAGCCAGTCAAGGTCCCTCTGAGAGTACACGAGCCCCCTTCTAAGCATCGGATGAAGGGGACCGTACCTCGAGAGCCTCTTCAGCATGGCTTCGTCGATCCTCTTCGTCCCGAACCGTTCGATGAGCACGTCGTAGTCGATCTCGCCGGAGACTCTGTAGGGCGTTACCTCGAATTCATTGGTCATCTGTGGCTCACGCAGGGTTAGACCTTCCGATACTATATGTCTTGCTGTGGCCCCGGAATAGCCAGATGGAGTCCAAGGAGCCACCGGAGGCGCTCCCGGGAGTTCGCGAAAACACGAAATCTCACTGCTTCTGAATGAGATGGTAGCCTGCCGATTTTTCACGAGCCTTTCGTTTCACTAGGCCCTTGGACTGAAGCTCGTCCAGAGCCCTGAGCACGAAGTTCTTCGGGGCTTTGGTGAGACCGACGATCCTGTCGGCATTGGCCATCTTCTCTTCGCTATCTAGTCCCGCGCTCTTCATCGCGTTGTAGACCTTCTCGGCCCACATCGATAATCCTTCCGGCATGGTTGATCATCCCTGGTGACCGCCCGTCCTTCCGGCTGTTCGCAACCGGGTGCGAGGCGTCATCGGGTGCCACATTTGAGTTTTCGTTCTTAATACCTCTCCTAAAGATGATGGGTTGGGATGATGGCCGGCCAGCAGGCTCCTGGGCGCGGGACGCATGTCGTCTGGAGAAAGGTATATCGGGACTCAGAGGATTATTGCGAAGACAAGGCGGAGCTAGGAAGGTCTACTATTGAAATCGCTAAGCATGTCCCCATCCGTCGTGGCATTGTTGCTGGTCTTCGTCTTCATCACGAGCGCGTTTCCGGTCTCCGCGATCGAACGTGTTCGCGGACAGTTCTGGACCTATGATGCCTCTATGACGATCGCCGGTCTGAACGCGACTGGGACAGTCACGTACTCGCTCAGTGGACAGGATTCGGTAATGGCTAGCGGCGTCTCGTATGATGCTGACATACTGACGATCAGCGGTAATCTATCTGCCTCTTCCACCCTGTTTGGCGCCCCCTACTCGGTTTCTACGGTCCTCGGGGGCGCGCGATACGAGAGCAGGGGCGGAATGTCGACGATAAGGGAGGACTTGCTTCAGTGGACCAACATCTCGATCGGATCAGCGCCGGTACAATTACTCGCGAGGATGCAGACGGAAATCACTACGACCTACACGCCGCCCTGCCTGTCCAAGTTCGACCCTGCGACTACCAGTCCTGGTGACACCTGGACCGAAGGCATCACCCTCAACACAACCACGATCGTGAACGGAACTACTGTTCAAGGCATCTCTCGCTTGGTGACATACAATGTGGTCATCGCATCGTCGATGGAGGACGTCACAGTCGATGCCGGGACATTCCAGACCCTCAAGATCACCACGACGGACAGCACCGGGGCTAGGAACATGTTCTGGTGGTCATCCAAGGTCCAGAACTTCGTCGTCGAGAAGAGGTATGATGCGCTCAATTCTCAGCCAAATAAGCTCCTCACACTGAAGGAGTTCGACAGCTCATCCGGAGCTGGGACGCTCATCGCGGTGATCGTAGGCGTGGTGGTGGTAGCAGTCGCGATAGTGATACTTGCCGCCATCCTTAGCGCGAGGAGGCCAAGGGAGCCGGTCCATCCGCTGCCGCCTCAGGCTGGAGTGCTCGGACCGAGTCGGATGCCGCCGCCCACACCGCCAGGGGTGAAGGCACCTGGCCTGATCGAGAAGCAGCCCAGGCATTGATCCAATCTGGAGGTCGAAAACTTGCCGAGATCGAAAAGAAATGTCTCAGATTCGAAAGCTGTCCTCGCGAGGGTGATGATGCCCCAGGACGCCAACATGTCCGGGAATGTCTTCGGGGGGACGATCCTGAAGATGGTCGATGAGATATCCTTCGTGTCCGCGACGAGGCATGCCAAGACAAACGTCGTAACTGCCTCGCTCGATAAGATGGATTTCCACTCCCCCGTGCACATTGGAGATCTGGTCACGGTCTATTCCATCGTGAATGCCGCTTGGCACTCATCAATGGAGGTCGGCGTCAAGGTGATGGCAGAGAATGTGCGAACGGGAGAGGTAAGGCACACCGGTTCCTCCTACCTGACCGTTGTGGCTCTAGACGGGAACGGGAAGCCGACCGAGGTCCCTGAGCTGATACTCGAGACCGATGAAGACGCCCGGCGGAACAGGGAAGCGAATGAGAGGAGGAAGAGGCGCCTCGAGGACGCCACCTCAGAGGATGCCAGGCGCTGGAAACCCTAGTCTTCATATCGCAGAGTTGTGGTTTTATAGCCGTATTCGTTCATCCTTTCGCAGGAGCATATCATGGCCAGAGCTGTCTTCAATCCGCTGACGCGAGAAGAGGAGGACGAAGTGCATGTCGAGTCGATCAGGATTCTTGAGCAGGTCGGGATCAAGGTCACGAGCCCGGGGATACTGTCTATGCTCGAGGACCACGGGGCCTCAGTCGACAAGAAGACCCAGGTAGCGAAGCTGACCCAGGGCATGGTCAAGGACGCTCTTTCGAAGACCAAGAAAGAATTCTTGATGTGCGGCAGGGAGAAAGCGAAGGATGCTCGGCTCCCGGCGAAGGACCACGTCCAGGCCGTGAACGATGGACAGCCGACGGATGTCTGGGACATGGGGACCCAGAAGAAAAGGAAGTCCACGATCAACGACCTCGTCGACTTCACCATCCTATGCGATGCCATGCCCGAGTGCGACATCTATTGGGCCCAGGTGGTAGCGACAGATCTCCCACCCGAGGTCTCGAACGTGCACGAGTATGTGGCGAGCCTATTCTACTCTGGAAAACACATCCAGCATGGCTCGGGAGACCCGGACGAGGCCGGTCTCCTCATCAAACTCGCGGCTGCGGCCGTTGGTGGGGCGAAGGAGCTGGCGAAGCGGCCCATCATCTCAATCACTCACACGCCCATCACGCCTCTGAGATACGAGGCGGGCGACATCGAGTCCGTGCTGGAGTTCGCCAAGGCCGGCCTCCCCGTCGTGAACCTCTCGATGGCGATCTCCGGCTCGGTCTGCCCAGTCACTCTCGCTGGAACCATCGCGCTTGTGAATGCGGAGAACCTCGGAGGGCTCGTAATGGAGCAGATAGCCGCACCTGGCTGCCCAGTCCTTTACAGCTCGGAGAGCGGACCGATGGACATGAGGACAGGCGTGTTCCTGTCGGGTTCCACGGAAGGGGCCCTCACCAACGCCGCTGGCTGCCAGATGGCAAGGCGATACGGGCTACCTAGTCAGGTAGGAGGGATCGCGGCATCGGGGACCATGCCTGGATATGAGATCGGCTATCAGAAGGCGATCAGCGCGATGATGCCGGTCCTCGCCGGCGCCGATCAGGTCGTCGGGCTTGGAGGGTTCAACCGATCCGGGTGCGAGTCACTTGAGCAGATAGTCATGGACTGCGAACTCTGGCGGAACGTGCTGAGAGGATGGCAAGGGGTCAAGGTCGATAAGGAGACCCTCGGATTCGAGGCCATCGCTCGCGTAGGGCCAGGAGGCTACTTCATGAAGGACATTCACACATTGAGGCATTTCAAAGAGGAGGTCCTCCTTCCGAAGATCGCTATGCGCGAGGCGGCACCAGATGCAAAGGCGGAGCCTATCAGGACGGCCGCAAGGGACGAGGTCCATAGGATACTCAAGGAACATGTGCCCGTCCAATTGGACCGATCGGTGAAGCAGGAGATCAAGCAGATGCTCGCGAAGTGGGATGTCGAGAAGCACGGCAAAGCGGTCCCGACGAAGTACCTGGACCGATGCGGGTAGTCCTCACTTCTTCCTGAGCAAGTATTCGTAAGCGCTCAAAGCAGCCTTCGCACCCTCGCCTGCCGCGACGACGATCTGCTTCTCGTGCACCATCGTCACGTCCCCGGCCGCATAGATGCCAGGGATGTCCGTCTTGCACATGCAGTCCACGATGATCTCGTTGTTCTCGTTCAGCTTGAGGAACCCCTTGACGAACTCGGTGTTCGGGTCCAGTCCGATCTCCACGAAGACCCCTTGAACATCCAGTAATTCTTCCTTTCCGGTCTTCTTGTCCCTGATCCTCAGACCCCGGACCACTTTGTCGCCGATGATCTCGAGGGCGTCGTAGCCGACCCTCTTCTCGACATTCGTCTTCTGGCCGACCTTCTCGATGAGGATTGCGTCCGCCCTCCAAGGGCTTCTCGACACGACGAAGACCTTGGATGCCGTCCCGGATATGTCTATCGCAGCTGAGACCGCGGAATTGCTGCCCCCGCATATCACGACGTCCTTTCCCCCGAAGAGCGGTCCATCACAGGTCGAGCAGTAGGACACGCCGTGGCCGACAAGTGATTTCTCATTCGGAACGCCGAGCTCCCTGGATCTCTTGCCGGTCGCGATGATGATCGTCCGCGCTTCGATGCTCCGTTCACCAGTCGTGATTATTGTGAAGATGTCGGCGTTCCGCTTGATCTCCTTGGCTTCGTCGAGGAGGATCGGCACCGGGAACTGTTGCACCTGCTCCTGAAACTTCGAGGTGAGCTCCCTACCAGTGATGTACTGATACCCCGGGTAATTCTCGATGCCGAGGGTCCACGCGACCTGACCGCCGATGTCCTTGGTTATGATCGCTGTCTTGAGCTTCTTTCGGGCGGCGTAGACGGCCGCGGTCATCCCAGCCGGACCAGAGCCTATGATGGCGACATCGACCGTGCCCTCGATCTCTGATGGGATGTCCAGCCCGAGCATCATCATCGAAGACACCCTACGCTCCTATAAGACTTGTCCAAAACCCTAAATCAAGGAATCGCATCCCTCGTCCGGTGCTTCGGCCATGGACCGCTTCGTTGGATCTTATGACAAGTCGTTGGTGCGCGCCGCTCGCGCTGCAGTGAATGAAGTCCTTGCTGTGAAAAAGGACGAGCGCGTTCTCTTGATATCGAATCCAGGTAAGGATGTGCGCGAGCTCTCGATGGCCATCTTCGATGCGTGCCTGGATGTGGACGCCGCCCCGAGTCTCATATTCCAAAGGGAGAAGAAACAGTTCGATTTCGCGGAGGAAGAGGTCGTCAAGGCGATGTCGGCAAAGCCCCACGTGATCATCTCCATGAGCAAGGAGAGGCTCGGAAATGACAAATGGGGCATGAAGACCGGATACAAGGGGAAGCGCAGATACGACCACATCTTTGACTTTCTCTACGAAGAGAAGAAGACGCGCGTCTTCTGGTCTCCGGGTACAACGAAGGACATGTTCAGGAGGACAGTGCCCATCGATTACTCTAGGCTTCGAAGCGATTGCTCCAGGGTCGTCAGGGCCCTCGACGGCGCGCGGAGCGTTAGGGTGACCGCGCCTGGGGGCACTGATGTGACCATCGGAATCAGGGGAAGGAAAGCCCGGTCCGATGACGGCAATTTCAGAAAGCCAGGCCGGGCAGGCAACCTGCCTTCCGGCGAAGTATTTGTCTCACCCGCGCTAGGAACGATGAACGGCAACATTGCCTACGACGGCTCCATCGTTCTGCACGAGGGCGAGATTGTAATCAAGCGTCCGATAATGACTGAGGTCAAGGACGGGTTCATCACGAGCATATCGGGAGGGACAGAGGCGATCAAGCTCGAGGAGTCTGTGCGTTTGGGCGAGAAGAAAGCGCTGGAAGCCGGGAAGCGCGGGGAACTCAGGGCCGCCCTAGTCCAGAAGTACGCTAGGAATGCCCGCAGCATCGGCGAGCTGGGCATAGGACTGAACAGGAAGGCCAGGATAACCGCGAACATGCTCGAGGACGAGAAGGTCTACGGAACATGTCACTTCGCTGTAGGCAGTAACTATGACGGGGACGCCGAAGCAATGATCCACCTGGACGGCCTGGTCAAGAGGCCGACCATTACGGTCGTCGGTTCGTCGGGCAAAGAGAGAACGCTCATGGCAGCCGGCAAGCTCGTCTGGGATTGAGGCAGGAACCTCGAGCCGAGCTTCGAAGATGACGAAGGTTTAATCGGAACGAACCGGTTCACATTGGTCATGGAGGAACCACTGCGGATAGGGGCGCAGGACGACGAGGTCTTCGACAGGTCGAGGAGGATTGGGTGGCTTGACCTCGAATCGATATTCAATGCACGTGTGATGATGGTCGGGGCGGGCGCGCTGGGAAACGAAGTAGGCAAGAACCTGGCCCTGTCGGGCTTCAGAAGACTGACGATAGTCGATATGGATCATGTCGTCGGATCGAACCTCAACAGATGCCTGTTCTTCACCAAGGAGGATGCTCGCAGGGGTGCGAAGAAGGCCGAGGTCGTTGCACGCGGGATATCGAAGATATCGACGATCGCAGACCCAATCGCACTTGATACGAGGATAGAAGAGGTTCCAGACTCGGTGCTTCGCGAGCAGGATTTGATACTCGGGTGCCTCGACAACATCCAGGCCAGGATACATGTCAACTCTCACGCCTATTCACTGGGAAAGGCCTATATCGACGGAGGAATGGAAGGGTTCGTCGGCAGGGTCACGGTAGTCAAGCCTCCCCACGGGGCCTGTCTGCAATGCGGCATGAACCGCTCTCACGCCAAGGTCGCTGAGATGAGGTTCAGCTGCACGGGCAAGGATGTCGTGTTCCACGAACCGCGCTTGGCCGCGGAGATCACTACGACGAGCATCATCTCAGCCATCATGGTGCGGGAAGCATTGAAGATCGTTTCTGGAAGGCCAGACATGTCCCTCTCCAACGCGTTCTACTACGACGGGCAGAGGAATGTTTCGGAGGAGATCGAGATACCCCTAGATCCCAGGTGTCCAGCTCACTCGAGGGCGGATTAGCTACAGGTATGCGAAAACGTTATAACCTCAAGTGAGGTCCAGCTTCTAGGTGGTCTTTTGACGGTTCGAATCAAGGTCAAGAATGCCGAGACCGGTGCCACTGTCGAGATGGAACTCGAGGTCGAGAACACTATCGACGAAGTCATCGAGAGTGCCGCTACTTTCTGGAGCAAGGATATGGGCGCCTACGTCCTGCGGAAGGGGAAGAAGGTACTCAGAGGTGGAGGCTCGCTCACTGAGTCAGGCATTCGGGCCGACGACGTTTTGGAGCTGATTCCCGACCCAGAAGGCGGATAGTTGAGATGCCTCTTCCCGCCGCCGTCCTGAAATCGCGCATTAGGAACGAGTTCGAGATGTGCCAGCGCGAGCTAAAACATCATCTTTCGATCTCCGACCCGACGTTGTCTGCTTTTCCAGTCATGATCAATGTCACCCTCATGCGCGTCCCGGGCCCGGACTGGGAGGAGGGAAAGGTGGTTCACAGGTTCGTTCACAGGATGGCGATCATCGTCGGGGAGGAGTATCCGATCGAGAAGCCGATCGTCAAGTGGTTGACACCCATCTTCCATCCTAACATAATGCCACCGGGTGACGGCGGATACGTGTGCACGAAACTCCTGGAGAATTGGGATTTCAGCTCAAACCTCGTCACTTTCATCAAGGGGATAGAGTCTCTCCTTGAGAACCCCAACCCCAAGAATCCCTTCGGCAATGACACGTGCACGCGCGCTGCCGCCTACTTCAACCGGAATAGATACCTACCCCCGACGGTCATGGACCAGTCGGACCGGAGGATAAGGATCGTGGGGAATCTCAATGGCTAGACCTAAGATCGTCGGGGAGACCAAGCGCCCGCTCGGGGAGAAGGAGCCGCCCCCGAGTTCGGGCCTTGGGCCGCATCCGTGGCTCTCCGAACAGTCACGGTCCGCGCACCAACAGCGGGTCCGGTCCGGAGCCATCTTCGACGTCTATCTCTCCAGGGTCGGTGAGGAGAAGATCAGGTCTCACGCCGTCAAGGAAGCTCCGAGGAGGCTCGAAGTCATGGGGTTCCTGCTGGGGGAGGCATGCACATGGAAAGGGGAGGCCTACTCGGTCGTGAGGGACGTGGTGACCACCGAGCTCAGGAGTTCATCCTCCAAGGTAAGGTTCGATCCCAAGGCGTTTCCGAAGTTGTTCCATGGGCTCGACGATTCAGGTTTTGACTACATCCTTGTCGGTTGGTACCACTCTCACCCGGGGCACACGTGCTTCCTTTCGGGGACGGACATGGAGACCCAGCGCTCCATGTTCAACCAGCCGTACCATGTCGCGCTGGTGATAGACCCCATCAATCGGGACATCAAGACCTTCAGGCTCCGCGACGACGGATATGAGGAGACCATGTTTGCCGTGTTCGATCCCTTGCACGATGTGGCGGCCAACACTAAGGGGGCTCGGACGCGCAGGCTCAAAGTAACTCCCGTCATGCAACCCGGTCATTGAGCCTGACCTGTTCAGCAAAGGTTTTTTCAGGGCGCTGGCCGTTGAGGTCATCCATCCAGGGAGTGAATCGTTGGGTTCGCACCACCGTGCAGCATTGGTCGCCGTCCTGAGCGCGGCGTTGCTGCTGTTGCTGTCGTTGTCGCTGCTCCTTTCGGGCGCACCAAAGCATTTCCTGGACTACAGCGAGGACAATTACAAGATCGCGTTCGTCTCGGACAATTTCACTGCAGCCGCGACGAGGGACATGCCGCGGGTGGTGTTCGGGCACGCGCATCCGGTGCTCTCCCCCGATTTCGTGGTCAGCAGTCAGAAGCTCTACGTATTCAACGATACGAATTGGGATGGCGTCTTCTCGAGATCGGAGGCTATCTACACCAGCTACCTCGATTCGCACCATGTAACCTGGAACATGTCGACCGTGGAGTTCGGGAACGACTCTGATGGAAATGAGTACGCCCAGGTCTGGATGCGCACGAATGCATCGCTCTATGCCGTCATCGACGGGGTCTCCGATTCGCCGGTGATAAGTGACTGGGCCGTCGTCACGTTCAGTTACCGCATCTCTGAGCGGGCGACGAATCATTCCAACGCTCTTGGCACTTATGTCGTGAGCGGGAAGACCGAGATGACCATGAGCTTCGCGATCACGCTGTTGAAACACATCGATGCGGACGGAATCGTCCTTGAGATGTACGTGCAGGGAGGAGGAAGCACGAACATGCTCCTGTTGAGGGAGGCCACGGGCGCCGCCGCTGGTCAACTCACCAATGTCTCCAGCAGTCTGGATGAGAGCGTGCTTGGGACGAACCTCACGCACAGGTTCATGCAGACGGACAGACCACTCCAGGATATCTACATAGCCAAGGAGGACGGGATTGTCCAGGCGTTCTATCATTTCAGCTCCGCCCCGATGAACGGTTCCGGTGAGAGTGCTGGGGTCGTGCGGATGAATTCGTCCTATTATACCGATGGCGCAGGGATGATCCTGCACCAAGCCTTCTTCATCGCCAGCGGGACCGATGCCCTATCGTTGGAGTCATCACTCGGGATAGACGAGCGCGGGTTCAACGTGAGTGTGAAGGACTGGTTTCAGGACAATCTGCCCATGCTCATGGTCGTGTGCGGCACGATAGCCGCCGCAATCTTGCTCACAGCATTCGCCATCATGTACAGGCGGTATAGGAAGTCGCAATCTGGCGACAGTCATGAGCCTTCACAAAAGCGGAAATCGGTCTAGACCCAAATGGCGTGCCTTCTACGCATGGACCCTTCGCTCTGGCCCAGCTTGTCCATCAGCGTCGCCACAATCCCATCCAGGTAGATCAAGGTCGCGTTTTCGAACAGTGTCCCCAGCGGCGCGAGCCTTTTTCGCTCATCGTCCTTCGGCGGATGTATTTCGATGACGACGTTCGACGCTGCGGCAAGCTTTGAGTGGTCGTTGGCGGTGATCGTCACGACCTTCGCCCCCAACCTCCTTACGATGTTGGCGGTCTGGATCGCGGACATCGTCTCCCCAGTGTACGAGACTATGACCACCAGGTTGCCTTCCTCGACTATGGGTGTGATGGTCTCCCCGATGAAGAAGACCTCAAGCCCCATCTGCACGAGCCTTATCGCAAAAGCCTTCGCAATCAATCCGGACCTTCCCACGCCGTAGATGAAGACCTTCTTGGATGCTAGGATGTAGTCGACGAACTTGTCCGTCTGCTCGACTTCATTCTCGAAGGTCCTCTCGATCGCCTTCAGGATGTAGTCGATGCTCTCATTCATCTCCGCTTCTTCTCCTTCTTGACGACTTTGGTGGTCTTCGTTGGTTTGGGTTTTGGTTTGGGTTTTTGTTTGGGTGTTGGTTTGGGTGTTGGTTTGGATTTTTGTTTTGGTGTCGGTTTGGGAGCCTTCTCCTTCTTCGGCTCCGGTTTCGGGACCACCTTGGTATCTTTGAAGACCTTCTTGGCGAGAACGCGTTCGAGGATTACCTTCATGTACATCGCGTCGTGCTCGAGCAGCGGAGAGCCAGATATTATGGTGATGGGTTGGTTCCGTTCGACGATCGCCTCCGCCAGTGGCTCGAACCTGAGATCCCCCTTCTTGATGGAGGTGAAGCGTTTCTCGTTCCCTCCCTCGTGCTCCACTCCGGAGAAATGGGCGTAGAATTCTCCGCCAGTGCATTCCCAGACCTTGTCCAGGAGCGCGTCGAAGTCCTTCGGCTCCCTGAGCATGCCGTTCTCGCGGGCATGGTAATGAGCGAAATTGACCACGGGTATAGTGCCCGGGACCTCCCTGCAAGTCTTGAGCACTTCCGGGAGTGAGCCGAAGATCTCCTGCCTCCCGCTCAGCTCAAGGCCTATGGATGAGGTGATGCCATGTTTCTTGTACCATTTCGCGAGGCCGCCGATGCGCTCCAAGATCCTCTTCTGGGCGGTCTTCGGGGAGACATCTCCGTACAATCCCATGTGCGTGACGACCACGCCTGCCCCCAGCTCCTTGGCCATGACTCCCGCCCATTTGATGGACTCCACGCTCTTGAGCGAGAGCTCGCCATCTCCTACGAGGTCCATGTAGTAGGGTGTGTGGATCGATAGTGCGACATCCAGCTCGTCCGCCATGCCTCGGAGCTGCCTGAGTTCTTGGTAGCTTTTTGCGATGCCGCTCGTGAGGGACACCAGTGTGTCGCCTTTCTTGATGGGCTCGCCCAGGTCGGAGATCCTCTCATCCTTGTTGCCTTTCTTGCGGATGATCTCGATGACCATGTCGTTGGTCAGGTTCGCCGGCTTCAAGCCGACCTCTTCCGACTCGGCCGGTCTTTCCGCGACATGCGCTCTGACCAGCTGAGCTTCCATGGCGGTCAGGCCGAGGTTGTGAACGTCCTCTATCCCGTCCCTCAGGGTGCGTCCCTTGCAGGACAGCGGAATGCCAGCGGGACCAAAACGGATCATCTATACCCCCAGTCGGAACGGGATTTTCGTGTATACCGTTCGCCATATATATCATCTGTTAAGGGAATCGGTATGTCAGTCGTTCGAATCGAAGGTTTTTTATCGTCCGCCCTGATTATAATGGCAGAATCGCAAGCCAGATGGTTTGAGCCAGCATCAGGTGCGCATCCAAATCTTTATAAACGGTACTTACATTAGCTCGGCTACTCTCTTGATGTCGGAGGAGTCAGAATGGGAATGAAATACAATAAATCTAATCCCAACCTCGTGGGCCTGATCCAACACCTGAAGGATGTCGGTAGGATCAACGAGGCACCTGTCTGGCGAGACATCGCTCTGCGGCTGGAAGGCCCATCGAGGCATTGGGCCGAGGTCAACGTCGGTAAGATAAACCGGTACGCGAGCGAGAACGAGATAGTCGTGATACCTGGCAAGCTGCTTGGCGCGGGCGAGATCGAGAAGAAGGTCACCGTCGCGGCCTACAGGTCCTCGGGACAGGCGAAGGAAAAGATCGAGAAGGCGGGTGGAAGGAGCATGTCTATCGAGGAACTCACGGTTCAGAACCCCAAGGGTTCCAAGGTAAGGATAATGGGGTGAGCAAGTGACAGAGCAAGTGGTCGGACAAGTAGCTGTCATCAACGCTGAAGGGTTGGTCCTAGGGAGGTTGTGCTCCCATGTCGCCAAGAGGCTTCGTAAGGGTGAGGAGATCGTCATAGTCAACGCGGAGAAGGCGATCATCTCGGGAAACAGGGACCAGCTGTTCGAGTTCTACAGGCACAGGCGGAACCGTGCTAGCAGCCAGACCAAGGCGAAGGGGCCGTTCTACCCCCGCACCGCGGACATGATACTCAAGCGATCTGTCCGTGGAATGGTCGAGTACAAAAGACCCGCCGGGAGAGCTGCATTGAAGCGGTTGAAGGTCTACCTTGGCTTGCCGAAGGAGTTCAAGGATGCCAAGCTGGAGACTCTCGAGACCGCCAAGAAACCGCATCTTGCGAAGTATGTCAAGCTCGGGGAGATCAGTAAGGAACTCGGCGCACGCCATGGGGTGGCATGATGGTCAAGGTCGTCGTATCTAGCGGTAAGAGAAAGAGCGCAGTGGCGAGGGCAAGCGTCAGGAAGGGCAAGGGACTCGTCCGGATCAACCATGTCCCTGTCGAGTTGCATGAGCCGAACCTCGCAAGGGTCATGATCATGGAGCCTCTGACATTGGCTGGCGACAGGTCGACCAAGGTCGACATCGACATCAATGTCCAGGGGGGCGGAATCATGGGTCAGGCGATGGCCTCCAGGACGGCCGTCGCAAAGGGTTTGGTACAGTTCCTCGAGGATCAGGACCTCGAGAAGATGTACCTCCAGTATGACCGATCGCTCATGGTGTCAGACCCGAGGAGGAAGCTCCCCAAGAACCCGGAGGGCAGGGGCGCGAGGAAGAAGCACCAGAAGTCGTACAGGTGAAGTGAATGATAATCCCAGTAAGATGTTTCACATGCGGCAAGGTCGTCAGCAGCGCGTACGAGGAGTTCGTGAAGAGGGTAGAGCTAGGCGAGTCACCTAAGGACGTGCTCGACTCCCTCAAGCTCGAGAGGTACTGCTGCCGCAGGATGGTACTGACGCACGCAAACCTGATCGACGAGGTCGCACCATACTGATTTGGGCGCCTCGAAATCTCTTTCTTTTTCCATCCAGGGCCCGTGGGGTAGCTTGGTATCCTTCCAGCTTGGGGTGCTGGTGACTCGCGTTCAAATCGCGACGGGCTCACATCGCTTTCTGTCATTCAGCCGGAATTGGATCTTGCATCGTTGTCCTTCAACCCTCGTTGTCTTCTTCGGATGGGCCCGCTCAGGTTATATCGTTGTGAGAGTTTGTATGGAACAGGATCGATGCATGCAAGGGGTAGGATCACTCTGAAACAGAACCTTCGCTCTAGCCGCATGCCGATTACCTTCGCGTTCCTCGCGGCCGCCCTCTTCGGCCTGAGCACGCCCTATGCGAAATTGTTGGTTGGCGACATCCCCCCAGTTGCACTAGCCGGGCTGCTCTATCTAGGGGCCTTTCTTGGTCTGGGATTGTACATCGTGTTGCGCCGGGTCGTATCTGGACAGCATGTCACCTCGAGTAGTGCCTTGCGAAAAGCCGACTTGCCCTGGCTTGCAGGAGCCATTCTGTCAGGTGGGATTCTAGCCCCCATCTCCCTTATGGTCGGCCTTACTTTGATTTCG
This sequence comes from uncultured euryarchaeote, assembly GCA_937872085.1. Classification (GTDB taxonomy): domain Archaea; phylum Thermoplasmatota; class Thermoplasmata; order UBA10834; family UBA10834; genus COMBO-56-21. The sequence goes on along the minus strand of CALMQK010000085.1, from coordinate 10,489 downwards.
GGTTTCTCCGCCTCCTTGCTCTTGAATATGGAAGGAGTCGCAACTGCCATCATTGCGACGATGTTATTCAAGGAGAGCCTTGGCAGAAGACTCATCATCGCTCTCGTTTGTGTGACGGCCGCGGGCGTCCTCCTGAGCTGGGACCCTTCACAAGGAACGTGGAACATTGTTGGTTTCATGCTTCTGATACTTGCCGGAATCGGATGGGGGCTTGACAACAACTTGACAAGAAACATCTGTGGCAGAGATCCCGTGCAGATAGCCCTAGCAAAGGGTGGCCTGGCAGGAAGCGCATCACTGGCTATCGCGATTGCCTTGGGCTCAACTATCTCGATAGACACTCAAATCGTGTGGGCTCTCGTGCTTGGAGCGCTGAGTTACGGCGCAAGCCTGGTGTTCTTCGTTCTGGCACTTCAGGGCCTGGGAGCTTCTCGAACTGGGGTATTCTTCAGTCTAGGACCTTTCGTCGGAGCAGTTGTCTCGATTCTTGTCCTGAGGGAATGGCTCGGATGGGTGGCTCTCCCTGCTTTGGCATTGATGACCGTTGGGGTCCTGGCGTTGGTCTACGAGAGGCATTCGCACGAGCATGGACACGAGGAGATAACGCACGCTCATACCCACACTCATGGGGATTCAAGTCACGATCATTGCCACACGGAACCAGTTCGTGAACCCCATAATCATGAACACGTTCACAATGCGGCTCTTCACGATCATGTGCATTGGCCTGATATTCATCACAGGCATACTCATGATCGACGGGCGTTCAAATCGCGACGGGTCCACTGACTTGTGCATTCATTCTGGGTCTTCAGGGGATGGGTGCTGCTGCCCCTCAAGACAGCCTCTTCTTTCTCTATGGGAATCATCCCAATCTCGCAGCGAGGAGTTCGCAGACGCGGCTGCAATCCACCTCAAAGAAATAGTTAATATACCCCTGAATCTTAACGGCGTGATACAACAGCGTGATAAATCGGACACTGACCCATGCTCAGACTGCTTCGATTCGCTAACGCTATGTGGAGGGGGATTTGAATGAGGATTCGAAATCGGTTGATATGGATGTTGGCTGCGTTGGCAGTGGTCGCCTTCGTTCTGCCGAGCGGAGCCAATTTAGGATATCCAGACAAGACTCAGGACTGCAGCCGCTGTCACGGGCCGAGCGAGGGCACATACTTCGAGAACATCATGTCCATTACTGTGTCGAAGTCGGTCCTGGTGCCTGGGGAGCAGTACACGATCGGAATCGACATAGTCATCCAGACGGCGCTTTCCAAGAAGGACACAGGATATGCGATCGAGGATCTCACAACCGCGGCTTGGCCTGCCATTGGCGGTCCAGCGTTGCAGAGCCACTATGATCAGTTGATGACTGCCCCAACAACCACAGGGACATACAGTTACAGGGTGTGGGGGGATTCGGGTCCCGCGACTTCGGATGGGAAGACCGACTTCGATGACTACACAATCACGGTGCAGCAAGCAACGAACGGCCCGCCAGTGGTAACACCGCTTGCGAACAAGAAGATGTGGGCAGGGAATTCCACGTCGTTCTCGGTCACCGCGACTGACCCGGACGGCGACTCGCTGAGATACACGTGGAGCTTCGGCGATGCCACCGCGTTGCAGGTCGGTCAGACGCCGACGCACACATACGCCAAGGCCGGGATGTTCACATTCACGGTGTATGTCGACGACCTGCATGGACACAATGTGTCGAGCTCGGCAACGGCCTCGATCGCGTTCAACCTCCCCCTCGTGATTGGCTGGAACTTCGTATCAGTGCCTGTTGTCGGTTACGGATACAAGGCTAGCACGATCGGCCTAGTGACGGGTGACATGGTTTCCTCGTGGAACTCGACGACGCAGAAGTACGACAAGACGTACATCAAGGGCATATCCCCGCCGGTACTTGACTTCGCCATCGCTCAGAACGCCGGCTACTGGGTCTGGGTAGCTGCCGCGAAGACGCTCCACCTATACGGAAGCGTTCCAACGACGATGCAGAGCAACACATTCACTGTCCCGAGTGGGGGCGCCTGGTTGGCGTTGGGCTTCGAGTCGCTGAAAACGACCTGGAAGGCGAGCAACATCTCGGCGATGTATTCGGGCACAGGGGCGGTCACGATGGTGGCATACTACAACGCGGTCACTATGAAGTACGTTTCATGGGTCTCCGCGGTGCCGACGCTGAACAACTTCGCGCTGGTCCCAGGACAGGGGTACTGGGTCTGGGTCACTGCGAGCGGGGTGCTGACGTACAACCCGTGAGTGAGAGCGAAGGCAGACGGTGGCAGGAGTTGACCGCGTCAACAGGACAGGTTCGATAGGAACGGGGAGTCGGGGCTAGTCGAGTTCCATTCTCCTTGAAAGCCACGCGCCATGATCCAGAAAGAAGACGGTCAGCCATTATGACGCAGGTCCATTCCAAGACGCAGTTCGCGTTCGAATCGCGACTGGCCCACATGGCCATCTTCACAATTTACGGGAACATGCCTGGAGAATGCTTGAACCCACATCATCCAAGCTCGTACGCCGCGATCCCGAAGACCTTGCTGGTGTCCGCATGGTATCGGCGCTCACCTCTCGTCATCATCGGAATGCGCCACGTGTTGATCGGGGGCAGCTCATCGGCGATCTTCAGAGCTGTGAGATTGCTGGTGAAAGCTCCCATGTAGATCTTCCCGTTGTCGAACGTCGAAACAGCAGTTCTGAACAGTGCTTCTGCATCCCTCTCGTCTCCTGTCAGGCACACCCATGGTCCTAGGTTGTAGCCGACGTGGTCAGGCCTTCCAAATATGAACCCGTCAATATTGCCCGCGCGTTCGATCTTGAAAGCTCCCTCCGGGGATTCCTCGTACAGGAGCTCGATCAGTCTGCTCCTGTCATCTCCGAAGAGTCTTTGGTCTATGTCTATCACCTCTGGCAGGTCAGATTTCTCGAGCTGCACGCAATCTGTGGATGGGGTTCGGTGAAAGGTGCTGTCGAGTCTCGAATGCATGCACAAAGTCATGTCACGCAACACGAACCCGTGACTCTGATACAGTTTTACGGCCTCCTCCGTGGCATTCACGAGGATGGAGTCCGCACCCTTGCCCTCCATGTATTCAATGGCCGCATCGACCAGGGCATGGCCTATCTTCCTTCCCCTTCCTTTCTTCGAGACGATGAGGTGACCGAGGACGCCAGTCCGCCCGTAGGTGACGCAGGTGGCCATTCCGAGGGGCTCTTCTTCTTCGTAGACGAAACTTCCCTCGGGATCAAGTTCCAGCATCAATTCGATCTCTGCGGGGGTGTAGTACCAACCCTCCTCAACGGTGAGGGAAACAGCGAAGTTGATGTCCTCCTTGCCCAGGGTTCTCATGCCCATGCTCTCAAGTCCCTCGATTTCCCACTAGCAGATTGAAAGATGTCTATTCCGGCTTCGCGTCCAAATCGCGACCGATCCGTTCAGGTTTTCGAGGCAGCAGGTCCCCTCGTCCTCAGTTGTGCTATCTGACGGGCGTCGGCCTTGGGAAGAAGCACGACCATCTTCGTTCCCTTTGTCGAGTCCCCCGGGACCCGGTCCTCGGCCCAGACCTGGCCACCACTGGCCTTTGCGATGGACGCAGCGACGAACAGTCCCAGTCCTGTTCCTGCTACTTTCGTGTTCCCCCTCTTGAATCGCACGAAAACCTGTTTCTTGTCAGAATCTGGTATGCCTATCCCACGATCAGCTATCTCCGTCCTCCAGTATTGCACACTATCATGCTCGGCATCAGATATCGTCACATCGATTGCCACCACTTCGTGCTGATCGTATTTGATTGAATTGGTGATCAGGTTCGCGAACAGCCTGGAGACGAGCGCTCCCACCCTGGCAAACCTCGGTTCGGTTGATCGCTGGAAGTCGAATTTGGTATTCCTGTCGAAGTACATCATCTTTGATTCTTCGATGGCTTCGGCCACGAGCAACTGGAGGTCCTTTGTCTCTTCCACTGACTCCTGGTCTGCCATCTTCACACGGGCGAGGTCACGAACGGAGATTGCTAGATCGACCGCCCCCTGTATGTCCTTGGTGATGACGTCGAGCTTCTTCCTTGCGTCCTCAGTCATCTGCTCGCTCTTTCGCACAGATCCGAGGAAATGCAGCGCCGAAACAGTGTAGTTGATAATGTCGTGGGAGAGAAGGTCGTTCAGGAAGTCGGATTCCAAACGCGCCTCCCTGATCTGTTCCTCCATCGCTTTCTGCTCGGTCACGTCCTTGAAGATGGCCTCGACGCATCTCCCGGGAGCGAGCTCCGCGAAACGAGCGTACACCTGACTGGTCAGTCTATTCCCACTCTTGTCGACAAGAGCCATCTCGAGCCCGGCCGCCCGTCCCTCTTTCTCTATGGTCCAAATGATCTTCTCCCACCCATGCTCGCGATCCAAGAGAATGCTTGAGATGTTCACATCGAGGATGTCGTCCTCGGAGTCGTAACCAAGCATCTTCAGACCTGCTGAGTTGAGATGTGTGAGCTTGCCCGCCATCGTGATCAACGCGATGGGGTCTGGCGATTGTCTCATGACCGATTCATAGTTCTCTTCTGACCTCCAGAAGTCATCCGTCCTCTTCCGGACCTGTCGCTCGAGCTCCAGGTTCAGGCCTTGAAGCTCGAGGTTCTTGACGAGGATCTCCTCGTTCAGCCTTAGCTCGTGCTCGGCGAACGAACCCTTCGGCACATCCAGGTCGGGGGTGAGCTTGGCCAGCTCTGCCATCGGACCTACCATGTACACGCACTCCTTTGCTCCCGCTCCGATGCATTCGGTTTCGTGTGCGGTGAAGCTGGGGTCGCCATGGATGTCACCGAGGAGCGCAGCGCCGCAAACAAATGCCAGCATGCCCCGAGCATATGCGCATACGGGCTCCCTTTGCAGGTCATTGTTCCGCTGAAATGACCATCCTTCGGCAGTATCGGGCGATGTCAGTCGGACTATCCTTTTGTCAAGGTCAATTTCCTGAATCGTGAAGGTGCCATATCCTCTCTTGGCGAACACATCGAGCATTGCTTCCAACGCCTTCCTAGGATCCATTGGAAGGGTTTTTGAATCGACAAGTGAAAGGGATTCCCGCGCTCCCGCGACTCCAGCTCTATAGAGGAAGTCCCTTTCGAAGAACCCCACATCCTGCATGAGCGTCTTCTTCAGGCTGTATATCGTCCCAGCGGGGTCGACCAGAATGAAACGCGTTCCCTCCGGGCGGAGGTCGATGTCCTTGAGATTGGGAACGGCCGGAGGCGTGGTGGTCTTGGTGGTTTCATCCGGCAGTGTTTCACTCTCCATTCGGTGGGGGCAAACGCTAGGTCCTGGAGATACCACATGCGAACGGGTTCAAAATACTTTCTGGGCTAGTTTCGTCTCTCGCCTTGCCCCCGACCAAAGGACTGGATTGCCTGTTCGAGCTTCAGCGCCTGCACAGTCTCCGGAACATCGTGTACTCTGACCACATCCGCCCCTTCCCTGACTGCGAGCACTGCGACGGCGATCGAACCGGGAAGGCGCTGATCGGCCGGTGCCCCGGAGATCTTTCCTATGAATCCCTTCCTCGAGACCCCTATGACCAAAGGCTTCCCCAATGACTTGAATTCCCTGAGCCTCGCGAGGATCTCGAGGTTGTGATCGACTGTCTTGCCGAAGCCGATGCCTGGATCGATCATGATCCGTCGTGAGGAGATCCCTCCGTCCTCAGCTGCGACGATGCGCTCCTCGAGGAAGGATTTGATGTCCGCTACGACATCCTTGTACCTGGGGTTGGCCTGCATCGTGCGAGGCTCTCCCTGCATGTGCATTATTATGACTCCCGCGTCGTGCTCCGCCACAATCTTCACCATCCTGTGATCGCGGAGCCCAGATACGTCGTTGACGACCGAAGCGCCGGCATATAACGCGGCCTCTGCCACCTCCGGCTTCATCGTATCGACCGAGACCCGTCCGGGACGCATCCGGACTAGCGCTTCTATGATCGGAACGATCCTAGATATCTCGATGTCTCTTGGGACGGGTTTGGCACCAGGCCTCGTGGATTCCCCTCCGACGTCAACCACATCCGCTCCGGACTCGAACATCGAATTGCCAAGCGCTATTGCGCTTTCGATATCCCCTGCGAAGCCATCCCCCGAGAACGAATCAGGCGTGTTGTTTACGATTCCCATGATTCTCGGCACCCCCAGCTTCAATGCGCATGTGCCGAGCATGAGCCTCTGAGGTCGAGGAGAGCTCTTCTTGCCGGAACTGGTCTTTCCCACTGTCACTCCTCCAATCTCACGTCACAAGGAGTTCGTCGACGAGTTCCGCGATGTCCTTTATCTCCACGTCCACTTTGATGATATCCTTCCCGAGCTTCAGGTTGCTGACGCAGAACGGACATGCGGTCACGATGAGGTCCGCGACCTCCGAAGCCGCCCGGACGCGTCTGGATGCGATCCTCTGGGCGGCCTTAGGGTCTGCAGCTCTAACTCCTCCTCCACCACCACAACATCTGGCAGACTCCTTGCTCTCTGTGAGTTCTACGTATTTCACCTCGGGTATCATCGATATGACCTTTCGTGGCTCATCGTAGATCTTCAAGTGCCTACCCAGGTGGCACGGGTCATGGTACGTGATCCTCTTCGGGAAAGGCTTGAGCTTCAGGTCCTGCTTCGCCAGGAACTGCACCAGATGCTCTGTCTCGAAGCCCAGTTCCACGTGCTTTGGATACTCTTCCTTGAACATTCGCAGGCAACCGGCGCAAGTGAAAATCAGCTTCTTGATCCCAAGTTTCTTGACGGCTTTCACATTCGCTTCCATCAGCCTCTTCACGTCCTTCTCCTTGGCACCTATCCGCTGAAGAGTGCTGCCACAACAGACCTCATCGACCAGTGTGAAGTCGACATTGAGCTTTCTTAGAAGAGATATCGCGTGCTTGGCGATGTCATTCTGCCTGTACCTCGCGGTGCAGCCGATGAAGTATCCGACCTCTGCCTTCCTCAGAGGCACCCCGAAATCGGCGTCGATGGTTTCGCCATAGGGGTTCTTGGTCTTCCGGATGTTCTCGATTATCTTCTTATGTGCGGGCAATGCGAGCCCTGCCTCAACGAGGTCCGCGCGTGCTGCCTCCACGATGTCGACTACCCGGATGTTCGACGGGCACCGCCTCTCGCAGTCCTTGCAGGTCGTGCATTGGTACAGCCTTTCGACGACCGAATCGTCGGCAGGGATCTCCTTCCTGCCCAACCCGTAGGCTAGTATGACCTTACCTCTGGCCACCGAAGGGTCCCACTGATTGTCCTCGAAATACGGGCACACGCTCTTGCAGAAGCCGCAGAATGTGCAGGTGAGCATCTCCTTCTCGAGTTTCTTCGCCCGCTCAGCGTTGATGTATCTCTTTCTCGGCATAGCATCAATTGCTCGTCGAGTCCCAGTGGTTCACAGCGGTCCCTGGACCCTTGGCACAGTAATCACAGCGTCCATAATAAAAGTGACCTTCGCACTCTCTCCGAGCTCCCGGATCGCGGTGTCCAGGGCTTCCTGCAGATCCTTCATAGGCTCCAAATGCGCCTTCCTCGAGATGTCGGGTGGAAGCTTTGTCACGGCCATCATCCTGCACTTCAGACCGATCTCCGCCATCTTGGCCGCCTTGTGGTAGCCGAGCTTGTATCCGTGGCGTATCTTCTCCATGACTTCGGCCGCCGTCGCAGCGCTACCGAGAAGGTCCAGGAACGTGGGCGGACCAACCCCCTCCCTGCAGGCGCTGACGAGTATGATCGCACCCCCATCCTTCACGGCATACTTGGCGTTATCGAGAGCCTTCTGAGACTGATAGAGATCGATATCGTACGGGAAGGCTGTGACCGCAACCACGATATCCGCCTTCCTTCTGATGTTGACTACGAAAACTTCGTCTGCCTTCTTGGTCGCCCGCCTGAATGACTCGCGGAGGTCTCCGGCGAAGCATGCGCATGTTCCGTGGTGCATGTTGAGCACGACCATGATGGAGAAGATGTGCTTGTTGCTCAACCCCCGCATCGCGTCCTCCATGTCCTCGTTGACCGGGTTGCCTTCCATTCGGAGGGCCTGGGCGTCTATGCTCAACGCGAGCTTGTGATTCTGCTCTATAGTTTCGTAGGCCGACACTCCGGGCAGAAAGGATTTCCTGCCACCCGTGTAGCCTGCGAAGTAGTGTGGCTCGACACTGCTGATCACGATTATCCGATCGGCGTCGTCGACCATCTTGTTGAGCTTCAGCACCGTGCCGTTCTTCGAAGTACCCAGGGTCACGGTCGGGCTGTTCTTGGCATCGTGCGCGTAGACATTCCCCTTGATGTTCTCGTAGATGTCGCCGAATATGAATCTGTACTCCTCGGGCGTTGGGGCCCTATGCATTCCCGTCGCCACAAGGTACTTGACGTTCCTCCCCTGCAGGTGCTCATGGAGCACCCCTATTATCTTTCCCGAGGGCGTGGGCCGAGTCGCGTCGTTCACGATAACGAGGATTTCTTGTCCTCCCTGGATGAACTCTCGCAAAGGTTTCGACTTGATGGGTCTCTCGATGGCTTCGAGCACTATCGACGACTTGTCCGGCGTGTGGATGTCCTTGGGGTAAATGATTTCCCCTAGGTTCTTGTCGGGAACTTCGACTATCTCCACACCGGACGCATATGGCACTTCGATTCTCATCGGATACCGGCGAGGAATAGGGCTTCCCATATTAGTATGTTAAGGTGTGTCACGTTGAGCCCGCTTTCCACAGCGTGTAGTTGAAAAGGCTTAATTACGTCCAACGAGTGTTCGACATCAGGAGCGGAACATGAAGACTCTTGGCACACTGGGCGAGCGAGAGACCATCCGGATTATCCAGCGCATCATCAAGAGCGATGCCTCGGTCGGTCCAGGAGACGATTGCGCGGCAATCGACATCGGGGACAGGTATCTTCTCGTCACGACGGACATGATGGTGACGAAGGCACACATCCCGAAGGGGATGGGCCCCTACGACATCGGCTGGTCCATAATTGCGGTCAACTTGAGCGACATCGCTGCCATGGGCGGCTCTCCGCTCGGGCTCGTCACAGCCATCGGCATCACGCGTGGGCATCCGATCGATTTCATCGAGCAGATGGTGGACGGGATGAACGATTGTGCCCGAAGGTTCAACACGAGCGTCGTGGGCGGGGACACGAAGGAGCACGAAGACCTCGTCCTCTGCGGGACCGCGCTCGGTGAGGTTTCGAAGAAGGGCATCCTGCTCAGGAAGGGCGCGAAGGCTGGGGACCTGGTCGTGGTCACCGGGAGCCTGGGAAGAGCGGGCGCAGGATTCTTCTCAATGAAGAAACAGTTGGGCCTGAAGGAGGCGGAGGACGCGCTCAAGCGGCCGTGGCCGAGGATCAAGGAAGGCATGGCGCTGAGCAAGTCCGGATTCGTCACCTCCTGCATGGACATCTCGGACGGCCTGTCGGCTTCGATATTCGAGCTCTCGCGGAACTCTGGTATGACCTACGAGATCGACTACGCGCGCGTCCCGAAGGCGAAGGAGGTGGACATGGCGTTCCACGACATCGAGCGGCAGAAGGACCTCGTGCTGAACTTCGGGGACGATTTCGAGCTGATCTTCACGATGAAAAGGGAGCATGAAGCGGACCTGGCAAGGCTGGCGGAGGAGACGGGCTGTCCCATGACTGTCGTGGGGAAGGTCACTTCGGGTGAGGAGAACATACTCATCGACAACGGCAAGCGCGAGAAGTTGGAGAACCTCGGTTATGAGCACTTCCGAACGCGGACTCCATGAAGCGGCGTTCTGGACGAGAGAGGATGACAAGGTACGCTGCGGTCTCTGTCCCCATTCCTGCCTCGTCGCGGAAGGGAAGCGAGGGCTATGCGGCGTCAGGGAGAATCGAGGCGGAAAGCTCCGCTCCCTGATATTCGGGCTCGCGTCGTCCATACACCCTGACCCGATCGAGAAGAAGCCTTTGTTCCACTTCCTGCCAGGGACCACCTCCATATCGTTCGGTAGCATCGGGTGCAATCTCTTTTGCAAGCACTGTCAGAACTTCTCGATTTCGAGAGCAAGGTTCGGTGAGTCCGATCTCACTCCGATCACCCCTGAAGAGGTCGTGCAGTACGCAGCCTCGACGGGGTCGAGGTCCGTCTCGTGGACATACAACGAACCGACCATCTGGCACGAGTTCACAGCCGCTGCATCGAAGCTCGCGCATTCAGCAGGCTACAAGACCGTCTACGTGACGAACGGATACATCCAGGAGAGCCCTCTCAGGGAGCTGAAGGGGGTGATCGATGCCATGAACATCGATGTCAAGGGCTTCACCGACAGGTTCTACAAGGCGACCTGTGGCGGGAGGCTTCAGCCTGTCCTTACCTCCTGCGAGATCGCAGTCGAGTTGGGGATGCACGTCGAACTCACCTATCTGGTGATCCCGAGGTACAACGATTCCGAGGCGGAGATGGATCAGTTCTCCAAATGGGTTGTGGATTC
>CALMQK010000084.1 GCA_937872085.1 uncultured euryarchaeote | reverse complement strand
CTTCAGCAGCAGGGGTCCTGCCGCGGATGGCCGCATCAAGCCTGACGTGATGGCACCCGGGGTCGACATCTGGTCGGCCCAGGGGGATGACCCGTCCCCGCCCCAGAACCAGTACTGGCAGCTGAGCGGCACCAGCATGGCGACGCCTACAGTGGCCGGGTCGGTCGCGCTCATCAGAGAGTACTACATGACGGGCTGGTACCCGACCGGGACAAAGGACCTGGCGAAGGGGTTCGTACCGTCCGCCGCGCTCGTCAAGGCCACCCTCATCAACAGCGCGCGCGAGATGACGGGCGATGGGGCCTACAGGAACAGCGAGAAATTCTATCCCAACAACGAGCAGGGCTGGGGAAGGGTCACGCTCGATGATGCGCTCTACTTCTTAGGGGATTCGAGGATGTTGTTCGTCGACGACAACGCATCGGGACTCAGCACAGGCTCGTCGCACGACTACCATATCTCAGTCGGGGACCCCTCGCTCCCGTTCGAAGTGACGCTCGTCTGGAGCGATTACCCAAGCATGACATTCACTAGCCCGAACCTTGTGAACGATCTCGACTTGACCGTGACGAGCCCGTCCGGGGCCGTCTATCTCGGCAACGCCTTCTACGGTTCGAACCCAGGTCAGTCAGAGCAGGATTCGACAAGAATAGATCATGTGAACAACGTCGAGAGCGTGCTGGTCATCAGCAACGCTAGCCCAGGCATCTGGAACATAAGGGTGTCCGGGTCCAACGTGCCACAGGGCCCACAAGCGTATGCGATCGTCGCGACCGGGGGGCTCGTGAGCGATCTTGGGACCGTCAAACTGGATAAGGGGCACTACCAGTCATCCGCTATCGTGGGCGTGACGGTGGCGGACACAGGCCTTAACCTCGACCCGAACGTGAGCGATTCCGCGACCTTGGGCATATCGAGCACGACCGAACCGATCTGGCAGACCGTGACGGTCACAGAGACGGCGAACGACAGTTCCATCTTCCTCGGCTCCATCCATCTCAGGATCAGTGCTGTGCCAGTGAACGGGAATGGCAAGCTCGAAGTGCAGAACGGGGATCTCATCACAGTGAGGTATCTCGATACCAACAACGGCACCGGTAGTGGCGGTTATGTGTACTATACGGCCGTCGTGGACGACATACCGCCCGTGATCTCGAACGTGACGGTCACCGGGGCGAGGTATTCCACTGCGAACATAAGGTGGGTCACGGACGAGCCATCCGATTCCACCCTGAGATACGGTACCTCGACGCCTCCGGGGACGGAAGTCATAGATGCCAGGCTGACCCTCGAACACCCAATGCCCCTCTCCAATCTAGTTAGCAATGCGACATATTGGTTCTATGTGGTCTCGAATGACGAAGCTGGGAATGTCGCGATCGCGGACAACTCTTCCAACTACTACTCGTTCAGGACCACTCCGAAGCCTCTGATGCCCCCGGCCAGCGACGAGTGGCCGACCTTCCACAACAATGCTGCTCGATCGGGCCTGTCTCCTAGCCGTATGACCCCTCCCCTCGTGAAGCAATGGGAGACGGACCAGAGCTCCCATTCCACCTACACCAGCCCTGTGATGGCGGACGGGATGTTGTTCACGACCGCCTTCGACGGTTCGATGACTGCGCGCGATGCGCACACCGGCTCCATCTTGTGGAAGGAGAAGCTGGGAGTGCGTTACAATGAGTGCGGGACACCGGCGGTCGCAGGTGGCGTGGTCTACTCGTCCTTCGCCAACCTCGGCCAAGCCGGCTACTACGGGAAGTTGTACGCGCTCGACGAGTTGACGGGCGATCTACTCTGGTCCGCAGGGAACGAGGAAGCGTTCAACATCATTATCAGAACCGCGGTGACGGTCGCTGACGGGCTCGTGTTCGTCAGCACGGAGGGCCCCAGCGGATACAATTACTCATACCCGGATGCTGTCATCGCCTTTGGCGCGCTGAACGGGACCGTCGTTTGGGCACACGAGACGAACGATACTTCCTCGGGCGGTCCTGCGGTCGGGGAAGGGCGCTTGTTCGTCCCAACGCTGATCACGAACGAGATCTACTCTCTCGACGAGTTTACAGGAGCCATCCTCTGGACCCGATCCCTCGACGGGACTGTCATGGGGTCTCCGATGGCAGCTGACGGATGCGTCTTCGCGGGCACCCAGGGAGGCACGATGTATGCCCTGGACCAGAAGGACGGGTCGATCGTGTGGCAGGTTGGGGGGTGGGGCCCGATCCAACACAGCACGCCAGCCTTCAACGGCACGACCGTGTTCTTCGGGACGGACTCGGGTACCGTGGCCGCACTCGACAGCGCGAACGGCTCAACAATCTGGACTCTCTCGACGAGTGACATGATCGAGAGCTCGTTGGCCTATGCGAACGGCTATCTCTACTACTCCACCTTGTTCGGGTATCTCATGGTCCTCGACGCCTCATCGGGCAGTATCGCCGAGTCTTTGGAACTCGCCACGAACTCGGCGTCCAAGTCCAGCCCGGCAGTATCGGATGGGTGGGTCTGGCTTGAGAGCGATGATGGCAAGACCTTCGGGTTCCTCGGCAATGTTCAAGTCGGGCTGCAGGTGACCCCCGTACTCCAGAGCGGGGACGCCTCACCTGGGATGACAGTTCCATATCATATCGACATCAAGAACACCGGCACCTCAGGCGCCGACGTGTTCGACGCTGAAGTCGCTCTCGGAACGAAGGGCTGGCCTGTCCAACTTTTCGGGTCGGACGGATCGATCCCCCTGGGCGATTCCAATTCCAACGGACTGCCTGATACGGGCTCCCTGACCACTGGCTCGTCGGCGACCATCGTGGCAAAAGTTGTCGTGCCAGCTTCGTCTGCGGTGAACGACCTCGAGACATCCATCATCAGATTCACATCGAACAACGATCTCTCGTTGTCGAAGACCGTGAGCCTCATAACGTTGGTGACTCCGCCGGGCGTGATCATGTCACCCAACTCGTACAACGCCACGGCCCCAGGGCGCACTGAGACGGCTGTCATCGAGCTCAAGAACACTGGAGCGCTCGTTGACGTGTTCGACCTGAGGGTGTCATCCCCGCGCGGGTGGAGCTCCTCGCTCTTGCAGGCGGATGGCGTGACCCCGTTCACCG
>CALMQK010000083.1 GCA_937872085.1 uncultured euryarchaeote | reverse complement strand
CGGTCCGCCACGGCGACGAATATGATGAGCCCTACTCCCACGGACATGATGATGATGGACATCGCGTACTCCATGTAGAGGTAGTCCGACAACGAACCGAAGGCCGGGTCATCCTTGAGTGCGGCCAGTTGTTCTTCCATGATGGTCACGGTCGGCGTGGTGTTCGCGCTGGTGAAGAGCGTCTCCGCAGCACTCGCGACGGCCTTGGCGTCGTAGCCCTTTGATACGTCGATGAACGCTCCCGGAGTTTGGAAAGACATCCTCAGGTCCCGCTCGGGGATCCATTTCAAGGTCCCGATGTCGATGCACGCGCTTGTCCATCCGAGACCAGGCAGCCCCTTGATCATCCCGATGACGTTGAGGACGAATTCGTAGCTCACAGTCTGATAGTTGCCCTCGTCATCCGTGTACCCCGCGTTCAGGGTGACCCACAGTGGATCGCCCACTAGGATCGATGCCCCCTGGGCCAAGTCCGTCGTCAGGATGACAGAACCGTTTTCCTCCAGATCATCTAGCATACCGTTGCCGGAGTGCACGAAGTAGAAATCGGAAGGACGGACTGTCTCCTGATACGAAGAAGAATTCAAGACCGCAGTCTGTATCGACATGAACCCGTATTGGCCAACGGCTGCCTCGAGTGTCAGGAAATTGTACATGGCCACATGGCTCACCCCCGAGATCGTCAGAAGCTGATCCAGTCTTGAGATGTTGGCGGCAGCGCCTTGAGTGTAGCTCGTCACACTGATGTCTGCGCCGACATCGTACTTCACCTGCTCACGTGCGAGGCCGATTGAGGATTCCATCGTGACGGATATGAAGAGTCCGAATGCGATCGCCAAGGAGATGATTACGGCGATGTTCGAAGCGCGCCTTGGGTTCCGAATGATGTTCTTGTCAACCAGCTGGTGAAGTTCCTTCGTCCATCCTTTGACGAACCAGCTCAGCTTGGAGTAGAGCTTGCGGGGACCCCTGGTCATCAATCTGATCACGCTGAGCGACAGCATGAAAGGCATGACTGGGAACAGGATCGTCCCAATCAGCATCACGATGGCAACGACCATCTTCGTCATCCAGGACCAGCTCGTGTTGTTGACCCAGTTGAAGCCCACCAATATGCTGACGATGCTCAGGATGGACAGCGAGAGGAGGACGATGTCCGCGACGGGCTTGTATTCCATCTTCGTCGCTGCATGTGAATAGTAATGGATGGCCTCTGCGACATCCATCTTGGAGGCCCTCTTGAACGGACGCCACGAGGAGAGCAGCATGAGCCCGATTCCGAACAGGATCGTTAGCTCTATCGCGCCCCCTGAGAGCTTGAAATCCGTCCAGGAAGAGCTTCCGCCTGCTGCTTCAGAGGACAGCGAGA
>CALMQK010000082.1 GCA_937872085.1 uncultured euryarchaeote | reverse complement strand
GACTTCGTCAAGCTCGACGTTGGGGTTTGTGTGCTCGTCCCGCCGAATCCTAGGACCATGACGTATAGCACGGCCGCTAGAACGACAGTGATCGCGACCATTAGAATGGTTGCGATAACGGGGGACACTGCCTCGGCATCCTTCCGGATTGCCCAAATCTTCTTCATGTTTTGTCCTTCCTGCGGACCTTTCAGCCCGCAATATGCAATACGACTTGGGCGAGTTTATATAGCTTTGCTGCTGGTTCTCAGACTCGACCGTTATCGACTTCGGTAATTGCCGAATCTATCCATCTGGCTATGTCGCATCCTGTGACGCCACAAGAAGACATAGTCTTCTTAGACTCACGATATCCATAGAAAACGACGACATTCCCGTGAATTGCGACTAGGCTCTCACCCGAGTTTGATGCCCGTCTTGTCGAAGGTCGTCGGGATGATCCCCACCATCACCGGCCTGTTCCTGACCTTCTGCACGATGATGAACTTCTTGAACTCGGAGCCCTGCTTGTCGTGTTCGAGCTCCAGGATCACGTCCGCGAGATCCTCGATGCTGCTCTGTATCCTCGAATCATGGACCCCTTTGAGCATGGTCATGAGCGTCACGCTCTCGGAATGCTGAGTGTGCGCCTTGATCGTCCGCATCGCCATGAGGACCTCGGGGCTCTCGTAGTTCTCGAGGAAGAAGTCGAGTGAGTTTATGACGACCCTGAAAGGGGGCGCGAGCTTCGATATCTCGTACGACAGGAAGGTCAGGAAGTTCTCCTCCTTCGCGGAGTCCTCATTCCTGAACCTACGGATGTCCCCGAGCGTGATGCCCTCCTGCCTGAACCTGCTCACCTCGAGCTTCTTCGCTAGGACGCTCTCGTAGTACTTCGTGCCCACATTGACGATCTTCAGGTCGGTCCTCCAGCCGTATTCGCGCATCACACCGAGCACGTCCTCATCTCGCTCGGTCGAGGTGAAGTACGTGACGGCCTCCTGGCCAGCGGAAGCGAACTGCTTCGCGAAGAACTCCGTGCCCGAGCCCGGGGTCCCCATCACGAGGACGGTGGAGCCCTTCTGGATCCCACCTCCCAGTTGTTCGTCGAGCGCGGGTATGCCTATGGAGGTGAAGTTCAACTCATCCCTCCTTGCCCGCGCGTATGCCGTGGTCGCAGACGAGGTTCACCATGTTGTTGATCTCGGGGGTGGAGTGCTCCTCTACCGACAGTATGATCGTGAAGGCCTCCCTTGATCTCAGCCCGGATACGAGTATGTGGAGGAACTCGGACAGTATCCAGTTGTTGTTGTGGATCGCCAATGAGTTGATCGAGTCGATGACCACCAGCTTGTCCTTTGACTGCGACCGGCGGATGAGGTACTCGACCTTCAGCATGAGGTTCTCCAGCATCGTCGGGCTCTCGACGAGGGTCGTGTGGTCATCCTGCTGGGCGGCCGATGCGCCCATCATGATGTGAGAGATGCAGTCCACGAAGTATATCCTGGAAGTGTCAATGTCCAGGGCCTGCAGGACCCTCTTGATGGCCTCGGAGGATATGGTGGCCGTCACGTAGATGGTGTCCATGCCCTTCTTGTTCGCGAACAGGTCCAAGACCCCCCTGATGACGTCCAGGTAGTTGTCCACGCTCATCTGGAGGGATATGGCAGATGCGGGGGGCATCTCGGAAAGCTCCGCAGCTATCTTCTGGGGACCCATCTGATCAAGGGTCATGCGGTGCTACCTCCTTTGAGCAAAGGCACGAGCAGAACGCCCATGGGGGTCAGGTCCAGCACGTATTTCGCCCTCGAGTGCATCGTCCCCCTCATCTTGATGACCTGCAGGGTCCTGAGCAGGTCGCCCCTGCGCTCCATGTTCGCCATGAGCACGATCCCGTCGGCTATCGCCTCTTCCACGCCGAAGCTCGAGTACGATGTCGATTCTGCGGAGACCTCGCCGACGAGTATTGTCGTGCAGTTCAGGTCCGAGAGTGATTTGCCAAGCTTCAGGATGAAATCCCTGATCTTCTCGGATGTCTTGAGCTTGTAACAGACGGAGGTGATCGAGTCGATCACGAGCCTCTTGGTGCCGAGCTCCGTGACCAGATCGCTTATCGCGGCAACGAGCAGGTCTATCTCCTCCATGCTCAGCTCCGCCTTCGTCATCCCTAGGCGCTCGTACATGATCGGCAGGTCGACGAACACCAGCCTTCCCGACTTTATGAGGCTCTTGTCGAAGAACTTGTATGGAATGATGTTCGCGAGCAGTTTCTCTGAGTTCTCGGTCACGGACACGAAAAGCGAGTTCTCACCTTTCTGGGCGCCATGTATGAGGAACTCCAGCGCCAGCGATGTCTTCCCCGTGCCGCAGCTGCCAGTGAGTAGAACAGTGTTCGATCTCGGTATACCGCCGTAAAGGATCGTGTCGAGACCTTCGAGGCCCGTGGCGCACCGGTCTCGTTCACCCGTCTTCAGCGGCATCGTTCCTTGAGTATGCCATGAGCGTGATATTATTGTTTCTTCTGGCTTGCCATCGAGGCAGCTGCTCACGCCAGTGAGAGTATCGGGATATTACGACACGTTTTTATCTGGGCGAGATGGTGGTCGAGGGCGATGAAACCGGTTCTCCAGGTGGCCCTTGACTTCACGCTCGCGGACAGGGCACTCAAAGTGGCCTCTGACGCTGTCAAAGGCGGGGTAGATTGGATAGAGGCAGGCACTCCTCTGATAAAGAGCGAGGGGATGGAGATCATCCGGAAGCTGAAGAAGTCCTTCCCGAAGCATACGATAGTAGCGGACATGAAGACCATCGACGTAGGAGGGCCAGAGGTAGAGATGGCCGCAAAATCGGGGGCCGATGTCGTCGTCGTTCTCGGCATATCATCCGATCCTACCGTGACGGAGGCGATTCTGAGCGCGAGGCAATACGGGTCGAAGGTCATGGTCGACCTCTTCAACGTGACGGACAAGGTCGCGAGAGCCAAGGAGGTTGAGAAGCTCGGCGCGGACTACATCTGCGTCCACGTAGGCGTGGATGAGCAGATGGTCGGGGGAACCCCGCTGTCCGAGCTCAAAGGACTGGCAGAGGCCGTCGACATCCCGATAGCTGCCGCCGGAGGGATAAACAGCGAGACTGCCCCCGAAGTCATCAACGCAGGGGCGTCCATCGTCATCGTCGGTGGCGCGATCATCAAGGCTAAGGATGTCGTCGCTGCGACCAAGGCCGTCAAGAAGGCGATGACCAGCGGCAAGAAGGTCAAGACGGAACTGTTCAAGAAGTACAGCGAGGAGAAGCTGCACGATGCATTCATGAAGGTCTCATCACCCAACGTCGCCGACGCCCAGCACAAGAAGGGCGCGATGAAGGGGATACATCCGAGGATAAGTCACGGCGTGAAGATGGTCGGGAGGGCACTCACGGTCCACACTGTCAACGGCGACTGGGCCAAGCCGGTCGAGGCGATAGACCGGGCGAAGCCCAGGGATGTCATTGTGGTCGACGCGTGCGGCGGAGAGATCGCCGTCTGGGGCGAGCTCGCATCGTGGAGCTGCAAGACCAAAGGTGTCGCGGGAGTGGTGATCGATGGGGCCGCCAGGGACATCGATGCCATAATCGACATGGGCTTCCCGTGCTTCTCGAGATTCGTCGCATCTAACGCCGGCGAGCCGAAAGGCTACGGTGGCATCGGTCACGAGATAGTCTGTGGCGGGGTCACGGTCAAGACGGGCGACTGGATCATCGGGGACGAGAGCGGCGTGGTTGTGGTGCCCCGGGAGAACGCCGTCGAGATCGCCAACAGGGCGATCGATGTCATGGAGCGCGAGAACCGTTTGAGAGAAGAGATCAAGAAAGGCGGCACGCTCTCTAGCGTCATGAATCTCGAGAAATGGGAGAAGGTCGGCTGAGAAATGGTTTTCTGACGTTTGGCCTAGCTGATGAACCCGGTCTCATCGGCCAGCTTCTCGAGCTTCTGTATCCTCTTCTCAATCGGCGGGTGGGTCATGAAGAGCGTCATGAGGCCGCCTCCGCGCAACGGGTTGACGATGAATAGTGAGGCGGATGCCGGGCTCCCTGAAGTGAGGGGGTTTCTCCTGTTACCCTCTTCTAGCTTACCCAGTGCCCTGGCGAGCGCTAGGGGCTTCTGGATCATCAATGCGCCTTCGTGGTCCGCCTTGTACTCCCTGTTCCTCGAGATCGCGAGCTGAAGCAGCATGGCCGCCAGCGGAGCGGTTATCGCCGCCACTAGGAGCAATATCGCGTTTCCGTTGCCCCTGCCTCGGCCTCCTCCGAACATCGAATTCCAGAGGAACATCCTAGCAGCGAATGATATGGCTCCCGCGATGGTCGCAGCTATGGACATGACAAGGATGTCCCTGTCCTTCACGTGGGCCATCTCGTGAGCGAGCACGCCCTCGAGCTCGTCATCAGACAGAAGACGGAGTATTCCCTGCGTGGCCGCGACGACAGCGTTATTCTTGTTCCTGCCCGTCGCGAAGGCGTTCGGCGTTTGCGTCGGTACGATCGCGATCTTCGGCATGGGCAGGTCGGCCTTCAGGCATATCTTGTTCACTATATTGTACAGCCTCGGCTCCTCGTTCCTCGTGACTATCTTTGCCTTGTACGACCAAAGGACGATCTTGGAGCTGAAGAAATAGCTGATGGCGTTCATCACGCCCGCAAGACCCAAGAAGATTAGCGACCCCACAATCGGGTCGCCGACGAAGTAGTATCCGACTACGTACCCAATGACCATGAAGATGCCTATAAGGGCCGCGAACAGGGCCATTGTCCTCAGTGCTGCGAACATCTAGTATTCACTCCCCCTTGACGCGTGCGCGTCAGTATGTATGGCCCTCTTAGATTCATGTCCGATAAGAAGCTTTCGCTGTCAATCAAATCCTTTATACGAGCACAACTGAGGGAATTGCCAGTGATTCATCCCCAACTATGACGTATAGGTTTATTGGGAATGACGTAATACCATTCGATGCGCGCACGCGCGCATGACTATCGCAGACAGGTGTTGATGATGGAAACCTCCGACGACAAGATGGAGAGAAGACTGTACAGCCACGACCTCGCACCACTCCCGAAGGAGATGGACTTGATCTTCAAGACCATGCCGGACCAAGTCGTGAGGCCGGCCTACACGCAAGACGTAGTACAGATGGTCCAGAAGGCCATCGCGACCAAGAAACCGCTCGTGCCCAGAGGAGCTG
>CALMQK010000081.1 GCA_937872085.1 uncultured euryarchaeote | reverse complement strand
TTCCACTTCTCGCCATCGACGTCCATCGCGTCCCTCCAAGTCGCTATCTCCTTGTCAGTGAAGTACATCTGGCCCATCGAGCCTATCGATTCCACCCAGGTGTCGACTCCCCTGTCCTCGGCCGCGTCCCTCAGGCCATGGAAGAGGGAGTCCCCGATCCTGTCGAGCCTATTGTATGTGCCGGGCTTCGAGAGTATCTTCAGCGTCTCGTAACCGGCAGCGACGGACACTGGGTGCCCGTTGTAGGTGCCGCCGTGGTACACGTTCCCGCCCTCCTTCGGGGATATCTCCTCCATGATCTCCCTCCTTCCGCCGAATCCAGCGAGCTGGTACCCTCCGCCCGCGATCTTCGCGATGGAGGTCATGTCCGGCTTGACATCGAACTTCTCCTGAGCACCTCCGAACGCCACCCTGAACCCTGTCAGCACCTCGTCGAAGATGAGCACTATCCCGTTCTCCTTCGTGAACCTCCTGAGCTTCTTCAGGTAGTTGTCTCGTGGCACGAAGCATCCTCCGCCGGCCTGGACGGGTTCGATGATGACCGCGGCCAGTTCGTCTGCGTCCCTGCTTAGTACCTCCTCGGTCGCGTCCCAATCGTTGAACGGATAGATCGTGACCAGCTCGGATATCCTCTTGGGGATGCCCTTGCCGAACGGGATGGCTGGCTGAGATGTGCTCGGCCCCAGCTTGTCAGCAGGGATATCCACGCTTTGGAGGACGTAGTCATGCCCGCCGTGATACGCGCCTTCGGCCTTGGCGATCTTCTCCTTGCCCGTGAAGGCCCGTGCCACCCTGATCGGATGCATCGTGGCCTCGGTGCCGGAGTTCGCGAACCTGAACATCTCGATGGAAGGCATCGCCTTTTGGATCATCTTGATGTAGTTTATCGAGAGGTCGTGGGAGGCTCCGTACAAGGTTCCCTTGTCGATCTGGTCCTTGGCGGCCTTGATGACCGCTGGATGGTTATGACCCAGGATCATCGGGCCATAGCCGAGCGCGTAGTCGATGATCTTGTTCCCATCCAGGTCGAAGATGTAGGCGCCCTTCGCCCGCTTGACATAGAACGGGTAAGGCTCGAAGAACTTGACGTTGCTCTCCACACCCGCTGGTAGCACCTTCTTCGCCTCGTTGAAGTGCGCTCGGGATTTCTTCGTTCTCGCCACATACTCCTTCTCGTAACTTGCGTGCGCAGCCATCTCTACTCCCTCGCATGTTTTCGAAGGGACCACTTAGAAGCCCAGCACCACTTTCGGCAGTATCAAAGAATATTGACCCACACAGATAATGCCACAGCCTCGGGCATCCCTCTAAGCTGCACCGAGATTCTATGACGAGTAGAAAAGTCTTCCGAGGGGTGACTGGGCGTTTCCAGTGTATGGCAATTCGGGTTGAGCTACCGGATCGTCGGAGCGATCATCTCTGAGGCTCGATGATCACCTTTATGGATTCCCCGGCTCTAGCCACGAGTGCGAATCCCTTTCCGGTGTCCGCAAGGCCGAACCTGTGAGTGATCATGTCGCTGACAACGACCTTCTTGGTATGTAGCAGCTCGATGGCCTCGTTGATATCCCTCGGGCTACCAGCATAGGTCATATTGATTGAGATCTCATCCTTCCACAGGTCGCCGAACGGCACCGGGACCAGGATTCCAGGCTTTGGCGGAGCGAACAACAGGACCGAGCCACCCCTGTCGACGGACTTCAGAGCTTGATCGATCACCTTGGGCGCACCCGCGCAGACGATCACGAAATCCGCACCCCTGCCTCCGTTCGCTTCACGGACGAGCTTGGGCACATCATAGATCGCGTTCAGGACGACATCAGCCCCGAACCTCCTCGCCGCGTCCAGCCTGTATCCGCTGATGTCCGTCGCGATGACCTCGCTGGCTCCCAGCGCTTTCGCGAGCTTGATGTTGAGGAGGCCCGCGATGCCGCTCCCAAGCACGAGGACCGTTTGTCCTTTCCGGAAGCCGCCCAACCGGAAGCCCCGCACGACGCATGCCAGCGGTTCGATGAACGAGCCGTCATCGTACGTGAGCTCCTTCGGCAGGACGTAGACGCCGCTCTTGACATTCACCTCTGGGACGCGAATGAATTCCGCGAAGCCTCCTGGATGGAAGTTGGTGGTCCTTAACGTGTCACATGTGGATTCGTGACCTTTCCTGCAGTAGATGCATTCTCCACAGGAGACATGATGCGAGACGAACACGCGCTGCCCGACCTTGTACGTCTTGACGTCCTTGCCGACCTCGACGATGTCCCCGGCGATCTCATGACCGAGAACGAGCGGAGCGCGCTTGATCCTGTACCACTCCATCACGTCGCTGCCGCAAATCCCGCTCGAGATGACTTTCACCAGGAGCTCGCCAGGCCCTATCTCAGGCTTCGGCATCTCCTGCAGACGGACATCGCTGTTCCTGTAGTACATCGCGACTCGCATTTCTCGGGCTCCTTCGCTCCCGGAGGGCTACTTCGCCTTCGAGAGCTTCTTGTAGAGGTCGTAGGCTTCCTTGGCGCTCGCGTCCTCATGAACGATCTTCCGGACGGCCTTGATCATCGGTATCGGGTTGTCGGACTGCCAGATGTTCCTTCCCATGTCCACGCCCGCGGCGCCCGCCTTGATCGAATTGAATGTGAGCTCGAGCGCTTCCTTCTCCCCGAGCTTCGGCCCTCCCGCCACTACGATCGGCACTGGACAGCTCTCGACGACCTTCTCGAAGCCGTCACAATAGTAGGTCTTGACGATGTGGGCTCCGATCTCGGCTGCGATCCTCGAGGCGAGTGCGAGATATCGTGCATCCCTCTTACCCAGCTCTTTCCCGACGGCGGTGACGGCGAGCACGGGCATACCATGCTTCTGTCCCTCGTTGACCAATTCGGAGAGATTCAACAGCGTCTGTCTCTCGTGCTTGCTGCCGACGAATATGGACAGCGCGACCCCGGACGCGTTCAACCTGAGCGCGTCCTCCACGGACGTGATGATCCCTTCATTGGATAGGTCCTCGCCGATTATGCTCGTTCCCCCGGACACCCTCAACACGACGGAGTTGCATATGCCTGGGTCTATCGAAGATCTCAGAACTCCTCTTGTGAGCATGATGGCATCCGCGTACGGGGCGAGGGGCATGATCGTCTCCCTGGGCACTTCGAGCCTGCTGGTCGGGCCTAGGAAATAACCGTGGTCCACTGCCAACATTACCGAGCGTCCAGTGTCGGGCATTATGATGCGTGATATCCTGTTCTTCAAACCCCAATCCATGAGCGACACCTCCGAAATCCAGTGTCCTTCAAATGTCCTTCGTTTGGAAGAGGAGCGACGATATTTAAGTGTTCGCTGATGAATCTCCCCACCAGGCTGGATGCTCACTTCTTGTCCGACTTCTTCCTGCCGATGAGGAACTCCCAGTCGAAGATACGGTCGAGGTCCTTCTTCGACAGCAGCCCCTTCTCGATGACGAGGTCCCTCACGGACATGTCCCTCTTCAGGGCCTC
This sequence comes from uncultured euryarchaeote, assembly GCA_937872085.1. Taxonomy (GTDB): domain Archaea; phylum Thermoplasmatota; class Thermoplasmata; order UBA10834; family UBA10834; genus COMBO-56-21. The sequence continues at coordinate 717 of CALMQK010000081.1, read as the reverse complement.
CTTGGCGATCTCGGCCGACTTCATGTAGCCGATGTGGGGAGCTAGGAACGTCGCGATGGACGGGTTCTTCTCGAGATAGCTTCTGCATCTCTCCTCGTCCGCTTCGATCCCGGATATGCATTTCGCGATGAACACGGGGATGTAGTTGTTCAGGAGCACCATGGATTCCAGGATGTTGTGGATCATGACCGGGTTCATCACGTTGAGTTCCATCTGCCCAGCCTGCACGGCCATGGAGACCGTGAGGTCGTTCCCCATTATCTGGAAGCAGATCATGTTCATGCACTCCGCCATGACCGGGTTGACCTTCCCCGGCATGATGGACGAGCCTGGTTGAGTCGCTGGCAGATGTATCTCGCCCCAGCCGGTCACCGGGCCGGAGTTCATCAACCGGAGGTCGTTGGATATCCTGATCAGCTCGAGCGAGAGCTCCTTCAGGCTGCCGGAGACGCTCGCGAGCTCGAGCCTGCTCTGGAGCATCTCCCTGGGATCCTCGGCCTCGGTGAGGTTCAATCCCGTGATCTCCCTCAGGCGACGGACCACTTGGCGCTGATAATCGGGATGGGTGTTCGCACCTGTGCCCACGGCGGTCGCGCCCAGCGGGACCTCTTCGAGGAGCTTCAGGTTCTCCTTGAGCAGGTTCCTTGCCTTCTTGATCGCGACCGAATACGCAGCGAACTCCTGGCCCAGGGTGATGGGGAGCGCGTCCATCAGGTG
>CALMQK010000080.1 GCA_937872085.1 uncultured euryarchaeote | reverse complement strand
CGGATCCTCTTCCCCCAGAACTCATCGTGGATCGCGACGACAGCGTTCTTCAGGTCCTTCCGGTCGACCGTGAAGTGATAGGCGACCATCGAAGCTCCGGCGGATATCAGGTCCACATTGACATCCTTTGCCGCAACCGCGTTGAAGACCCTTGCCGCAATGCCCTTGGTCATTCCAAAACCCTCGCCCACCGTGCATATGAGGGCCATGCCGGATTTCACCTCGAAGTTCTCTCCGACGGTCCCTATTATCGCCTTTACTGCCTTCTTCGCGTTCGGTATGTCGGCCTCGTCGATCAGCAGGGCCGCACAGGTCTGGGAGGTCGTGGCGGAGAAGATGTTGATGTTCGCCTTGTGGAGACATGCGGTGATGTCAGCGAGGAATCCCGATTTGTAGCCAGCCCCCGTGTCGTATACCTTGAGCGTCGCGACGTTTGGAAGGTACGACACGCTCTTTATGATGTCATCCCTCGCGAGCCGGTGGCTCCCGATGATGGTCCCTGGGGAGCTCGGTTTGTAGAGGTTCTTGATCACGATGTCGATGCCCTTCAATCTCGCGGGCTGGACTGCCCTCGGATGAAGGACCTGGGCGCCGAAGTAGGCGAGCTCCGCGGCCTCCTCGTACGAGAGGCGATCCAGGAGGAAGGCGCCCTTGACAAGCTTCGGATCGGCGCTCATGAACCCGTCGACCTCTTTCCATATCTCGATCGGGTTGGCTCGCGTCGTGTAGGCCACTACGGCCGCAGTATAGTCCGTGCCGCTCCTCCCGACGGTGGTCACGTGTCCAGATTTTGTTATCCCGAAGAAACCCGTCACCACGGGGACGATATCCTTCTTCAGTGCACTCTCGAGAGGTGGCGCCATGTTCTTCTCGCATTCGTCGAGGATGGCCACCGCGTTCCCATGCTGATCGTTCGTGACCATTCCCAGGGCGTCAGCCTCCATGGAGACCGCCTCCAATCCCTCGTGCTTGAGCAAGGATGACACCACGATCGCGGACAACCTCTCTCCGAAGCTCAGGATCAGGTCGTTGGTGCGAGGCGTGAGCTCCTCGGTATAGGTGACGCCGTAGAGCAGCCTCTCAAGCTTGGTGATCTTCGTCTCTATGAGCTCCAGGGCCTCCTTTCGGCTGTGCCCGTCCTTCTTCGGAAGCATGTCGACATGCTTTCCTTTGAGCGCTAGGAGGAAGTCATCTATCTCCTTCTCGTGTCTGGGCTTCGCGACGAAGTCCTTCATCGAGTTGGTGACCCCGGCAGATGCTGAGACCACCACTATCTTGCGCTCCTTCTCAGCCTTGACCACCTTCGTCATCCTGTCGAGCATGTCCTCCGAGCCCAGACATGTGCCGCCGAACTTCATTACCTTCAGGTTCTCACCTCAGTCTCGAGGCTGCTTGTACCGATGAATCTAGCTGACGACATCTTGCCGTGGGTCGTCAATCTCTCCGGGTTGTGCTCGACTTCCACGATCCTGGGGACCTTCCCGTACATCGAGGAGCTTCCTTCGATCATGGCCAAGCCAGCCCTGAATCCATCCATGCTCTTGAAACTGTCGAAACAGGTGCTCAGGGATTCCTTGTCCGTCACAGCGTTCCCTATGGCAGTGGCGAGCGCGTCCGCGAGGACCGCATCGTCGGCGATGGCCAATGCGACATCGGCGTTGCCGAAGCTGACCGAATGGCCGAGAGTGCCGCTGGACGTGCAGACCCCGATGATCTCGTCAGTCGGCTCGAGCTCCAGAGCACAGGCGTTCCTCGACTCCAGGTCGCTGAAGATCTCCAGGGTCGCGGGCTTCTCTAAGATCAGAGCGATGTCCCCGCCATTATCCACCCACCCGTGCCTGCAGCCCTTCGAGACCATCGCCTCGAGCGCCTCCTGGGCTATCACGCCGGCGATGGTCGCCATCGGACCGACGCCCGCAGCTGCGGATGCGGCGCACATGCGCCTGATCACCCTTTCGCTGGAAGGTTCGGGGTCGTACGGCTCGAGGGTCGTGAGGAAGAATCGGTCCTGCCTGATGTGCCTCTCGATCTGTGACCTTGTCGATCTGATAGCCTCGACCGCAGATGCCAAGAACTCCCTATCGGCTGCGATCGTTGCCGCCGTCTCTTCTATCTCCACCTTCGCAAGGACGAACTCACTCATATCAGGATCTCCATTGCTCTGGGAGGGCACGCGTCGATGCACACCCCGCACGCGACGCATTTCTCCTCGTCAAAGGTGACCTTGCCAGTCTTGGGATCGAATGCGAGGGCTTTTGTCGGGCATATTGAGACGCACATCCCGCAGTGCGTGCACAGATCGTCGTCCCGTCGCACACCCTCCTTTATCGGGCGGACGCCGACGCCGCTCTCCTTCAGATAGTCCATGCCTTTCCTTATGTCGTCGGCCTTCCCCGACAGCTCGAGCACCATCTTCCCGCCGATCTCATCGATCTCGGCCCTGAGGATGTTGACCAGGAGATGGTACTTGGCGATCAGGTTGTTGGTGATCGGCGTGTTCACGGCGGTCGGGCTGAAGTTAAGCACTACCTTGGTCTTCAATCACATCGCCTCCTTCTCAGATCTCACATCAAGGGTTCGGAAGACCCTGTCCATCGAGAAGTTCTGAACGGGTTTCTCCACCATGAACTCGCCCTTCATGATCTGGCGCTTCAGGAGCTCGGATATCTGCCTTGCCTTGTGCAGGCTTGATAGGGACGACGTCGGGACCGTCTTTCCCTTCAGCTCTATCTCGCCCGATCTGAGGTCCGCATAGGTCACCTCTTGCAGCACGGTCCTGGACCTCGTCGGCTGGCTGTAGTCGAAGACGGCGGTGATGATCTCGTCGTTCGTGACCGCCGCGTGCTTCGCCATCTCCTCGTCGAGGATGGGGATGGGCACCCCTATCCCGACTCCGAGCGAGACTCCATATCTCGTGAATGTCAGCCCCCGGATGAAATCGGAGGACATCTGCTTCAGGTCCCCTATGACGGCCAACGACCCTGCCGGCCTCTTCGGGACCCCTGCGGGAGTACGCGGTACCCCCGGGTTGAACTGAGTGCCCTCCCACATGACGTACCCCTGCGCTCCTCCCAGGAATATCCTGGTGCCCACCCCTATCGTCCTGTAATACGGGTCGTTGAGGAGCGGCGAGAGCTCTCCCGCGCTGCTGAAGGTCGCGTTGCCGAATTCGGGCAGGAGCTTACCCATGTACGTGTAGAGCGTCCTGGACGTGCTGTTGGTCGCCACCGCGTAGTTCTGGTAGCAGTTCCTGAGATTCATCAGGACCGCCTGGTTCACGGTCTTGAGGCTGACATAGGTATCGATCTCCCTTCTCGGGTAGCAGTCGGTCCCGTAGGAGGTGGCCTTCAGCCGGACCGCCTTTCCCCGTACTAGGTCCTCGATGACGTGCGCTCCC
>CALMQK010000079.1 GCA_937872085.1 uncultured euryarchaeote | reverse complement strand
GCCCTGAACAGTTTCACCGTGCGGTTCAAGGCGCCCACGAGCTTCGCATTGGTCAATGCTATGGAGACGAGTTCGGCGAAAGTCTCGAGGTTCTTCACGAGTTGAGGACCGGGTATCTTACCGTTCCTCGGCCCATCTGGTTCGATGAAACCGAGGATATGGCCCCCCCCGTCCTCGAACACAACATAGAGGACATCCAGTTCATGCCAGTCGTCGGGATGCATCCTCTTGCTTCCAACCCTCTCGGGGTGCAGTAGGCCGTAGTACGCGGCAGCGCTGGTTTCCTCGTCTGCCATGTAGAGGTAGGTGAACCTCCCGAGCTGCTTGGATTCATCGAGACGTATCTGGACATTCTCTCTGGACATGGCAAGTCCTGCGACTCGGTCCGACAAGGGCTGCGGGTAGCCCTTGGTCGCTCTCACGGAGAGGTTATCATGCTCCTCGTCGAGAATGAACACGTCGCAGGCTTCGAAGCCGAACTCGTCGGTCACGCTGTCGACCACCTTCCTGATGATGGTGTCGATGTCCATCGTGCTGAGGATGGAGGTGCTGATCGCGAGGGTCTTCTCTAGCCGATCCTCTTCCACGACCTGTTTGATGCCCTTGTTCTATATTTCTCTCTTTTGATAAGGATATCCTCATTGAGAGGGATTCCGAAGGTCTTGCTGAGCGAGCCAGCACATTGGATATGCACGGTTGTGCGAAAGTCCTGCACAAGCATTATCTACCCCATCACCAATCCTGGATACAGAGACCATGAGTGTCAAATTCGAGCTCAGCCTCTGCGACCGCAACCCTTACTGTCCCGCAGCGAAAGCCTGCCCCACAGGGGCGATGCACATCGATCGGAAGACCTTCAGACCGACCTTCGACGACAGCAAGTGCACAGGTTGCGAGGTCTGCGTGCCTATCTGCCCGCGCGGGGCGGTGGTGGCACGGGATTAGAGGCAGCGTCCATCCTCCAGAAGAAACCGCAGTAGCATTTCCCGTTCACGTCGACGTCCCCCGCCCTCGTGGGCTTGCATGGGCACTGGTACTCCGGAACGTGCATCATCCGGCAGGGGCAGTAGAAATCCTTGAACCGCTTGTTCTTCCCGAT
>CALMQK010000078.1 GCA_937872085.1 uncultured euryarchaeote | reverse complement strand
CGGCCAGACCATCCTGCCGACATACCTCTTCTTCATCCCGTGCGAGAAGAACGGCTCCATTATCTTCTCGAACTCGAGGACCATTCCACCGGACGAGAAGCGCTCGGCGATGTCCTGCCCCAGCTTGACGCTCTTGTCCAGGTCCTGGGAGGGAGACAAGAAGAAGACGGAATCTGTGTCAGAATAGATCACCTTGAGTCCCTCTGCCTCCAGCTTCTTGATCAGGTCCTTGGTCGCTTCTCGGGCGAACGAAGTGATGCTCGCACCGATCTTCGGATCGGTGAACCTGTAGAACGCGGATGCTAGAACCCCGTAGAACGAGTTCATGAGTATCTTGATGGCTTCCTGGAGCCCGTTGTAGTACTCCTTCTCATCAGGCGTCTTGGCTTCCTTCATCGCCCTCTTGGTCGCTGCCCGCTCCTCCATCAGCCTCGTGAGGATCCGTGGGAGAAGGCCCTCTCTGATGCTCTTGTCCAAGAACTTCGCGCCGGTCGGCGATACGATCGTCCCGTCCGGTGACAGCGTGGTGAAGCAGATGTTCTTCGAGATGATCATGCTCGGGTACATGCTCCTGAAGTCCAGGGTCATGACCCAATGATAGAGTCCTGGCTGCATCTCATGGACATACCCCCCTTCGATCGCCTCGACCTCTTCCCCGGAGCGCATCGTCATCGGGACCGCAACGTGCTCCTTGTCCGCCTCACGGATCAGGATCGAATCGACGAACTGAGATGTGGTGCCGCTCACGACATCATCGAGCGGCAACATGGAAACGGTCGCCAGGTCCATGCCCCTCTGGAGTATGGCGACCTTCTCGAGGACCATCAAGGCCAGCTGGGAGTCCCACTCGCAATATTTCATGACCCTCGCGCGGTCGCCCTTCCACTCGTCGTCCATCTTCTTCGGGTCGACATCGCGCTTCCCCTCTCCAAGCAGCTGCTTCGAGACTGCGTTCAGCGTCTCCTGCTTGGGCTTCAGGATCTTCTTCACGGCCCACCAGGCGTCGATTATGATCCTGCCCTCGGTCCACCAGAACCTGTTGTTGTACTGCGAGAGATCGCCGGGAAACCTCCCCCATTGCGGAGCCGGCATCCCGAGCGCCTTCGCCCGGTCCAATATCTGGGGGATGTCGAATCCATCTATGTTGTAGCCTGTGATGACATCCGGATCGGACTCCTCGATGAATCTCGAGAAGTCCTGGATCATCTTCCTCTCGTCGCCATCGCCTTCGAACTGACGACTATCGATCTTGTCGCCCTTCTTGACGACGCAGCAGAGGCAGTATATCTTGGGTTCCTTGAGGCTGGTCTCGACATCGAAGCTCAGTATGGTCAGCTCTGGATGGAAGTCCTTGATGTTCTCCAACTTGTCCTTCTCTTCCTTCTTGTCAACTTTGACGGCCACATCGGTCTTGTATCGATCATCCTCGAACTCCTCACCCGTGACCCTGATGCACGAGCCGAGTTCCATGTCATACATGAACCTGAAGTGGAATGGAATGTCGGCAGCGAGGACGATAGTCCCAGCTTCCAGGATTGTCTTTCTGATGTCCGGGACGAGCCACGGGACTGTCGCGACGACCTTCCTGCACTTCTTCTTCTCCCCTTTGTACAGAAGCTCGATGGTGGGCTCCACACGCGTGACCCGATCGTCACCATCCAGCATGCGCACGATGGAATCAAGCGAGTCCTTCGATGCCGGCTCGATGAAGTAGAAGTACGGCTCGAACCCGAGGTATTTCACGGCGACGGATTTTCCATCCCGGGTCCTGCCGTAGAGGTGGATGGCGAGGTCCCCTTCCGATTTGCTGTAGGAGGCCCCTATCAGCCTAATGTCCCAGCTTCCCATCGTAACCAAGCTCTTGCGATCATCTCGCCCTGGCGACTATCTTGATCACGTCGCCGTCCTGCAGCACGTGGTCATGACCTATCGTCATGTGCGACTTCCCGTCAATCGCCCTAATAAAGTTATCACCCAGGTCGGTGTGAACCTTGAACGCGAGGTCCTTGGCGTTGCTGCCCCTGCGCATGAGATAGCAGTCCGGCAGGCACCTTCCTTGCTTGTCGGTCCAGTGATGCTCGTCCTCCACCGGGTAGATGACTATCATGTCCAAGACCTTGAAGACGACCTCCTCGAGGACCGCCTGCACCCCCGTGCTGCGGGTCTTCTGGAGCCAGTCTCCCATCTTGGTACATGCGGCGATCTGTTTCTCGTTCAGCTTCTCCTTGTTGGGGAACTCGAAGCAGTCTGCACCAGGGATGTAGCTGATCAGCCCTCCCTTCGATGCCTTCCTGAGGGCCAGCTCGTACTCCGCGCTTGTCGGCACGACATGATACCCGGTCGCTTTGAGCCTCTCGATGTTCTCCGGAGGCGCGATGTCCGCCTTGTTCGCGGCGATGATCATCGGCTTCGCGATCTTCTGTAACGCCTGGCAAAACTTGAGCAGGTCCTCATCGGCCCAGAGGGCCGGGTCGACGTCCGACGGCGCATGCCTGAAGGCCGCCAGTATCTGGTTCTCGGTGATGGATAGGCCCGTCAGCTTCTCCTGCAGGGCCTTCTCCAGCTTGGCCCCCGTGAGCTTCGCCTGCTTCGCGATCTTCGAGAAGTTCTTGTCCAGTATTCCGAATATCCAGTACGATATCTC
>CALMQK010000077.1 GCA_937872085.1 uncultured euryarchaeote | reverse complement strand
CGTCTCAAGTTCTGGAAGAACGAGATCGCGGATGTCACCGGGGAGCAGCACAAGCAGCCCGGCCTCCTCTCCGATTTCATACTGGGGAGCCAGGACGGCATCGTCAATGTCCTCGGCGTGATCCTCGGTGTGGCGATCGCATCGCAGGAGTTCAAGATCGTCCTCGCAGGCGGGCTGGCTGCGACCTTCGCTGAATCCATCTCGATGGGGGCGGTCGCATACACCTCCACCAATGCCAGGCGGGAGTTCTACCTCGCTGAGCTAGAGCGAGAGAAGCGGGAGATGAAGGATCATCCGGAGAGCGAGAAGGAAGAGGTCAGGGCTATACTCAGGCGATGGGGCGTCCAGGGGCCGGAGTTGGAGGCGATCCTCACGCAGATCACGCTCGACCCCAAAGCGTGGCTCGATATCATGATGACCCATGAGCTCAACCTCAGCCCGGTCGACCCAAAGCAGGCGAGCAGGAGCGCGGTGCTCGTGGGCGTAGCGGCCATCGTCGGATCCATCATACCACTGGTTCCCTTCATCGTGTTCAGAGACGACATCATGCTGGGCATCGCAGGCTCCCTGATCGTGAGCGCTGCCACCCTCTTCTCGATCGGCTGGTGGAAGGCCAAGATGACCGTCGGCAGACCGGGGAGGAGCGGGATGCAGATGTTGGTCATCGGGATAGCGTCTGCCCTAGCGGGGTTCGCGATCGCTTACCTCGTATCGGGTGGAAAAATCCTCTGAGACGATCGGTCGGTCTAGGACCCTCTGCCCGAGATGAATTCGCAATACCCGTAGCTGATCGGTCCCTTCTTCGTCGTATCGCAAGGGAACTCAGGACATTCGAAGCAGAGCCTGACGCCCTTCTTGAACGCGCAGGTCGCCACGGCACACATCTCATTGACCTGGGGGGTGCACCCTCGCGTCCCATGCGGGCACATGCCCTTTGTCATCCTCGGGCACGCCTCGCAGGCTATCCCGCAGACACCGATCTTGATATCGTGCTTCAAACGCATTCCCCGGCTGCATCATCGGGGCCCGCGCAATTAACCCTTTTCATCACAATTCGGCAAGCAACCACGACCCCGGTAGGACTGGCTGGTTATTGTTCCCACACATCCTATATAGAGGTAGCGTATAACGCTTTTAGATAGAGGCCTTTCGGAGGCCCTGGTCATGAGAAGATACAAGGACATCCCGCTTTGGAAGAACGTCAGCCCGAAACAGTGGACTGATTGGAAATGGCAGGTGAAGAACAGAATAACCGACGTGGACACGCTCGCCCAAGTGATCAACCTCACGCAGAAGGAGAAGAACGACATCACCCACTCGATGAAGTACCTGCGGATGGCCATAACCCCCTACTACGCATCGTTGATGGACCCGGACGACCCCGAGGACCCGGTTCGAAAGCAGGCTGTTCCGACCTTGAACGAAGTCCATGTCTCGAAGGACGAAATGGAGGACTCTGTCGGAGAGACGGTGGACTCGCCTCATCCCGGTCTGACGCACAGGTACCCGGACAGGGTGCTCCTACTTCTAACGGACCAGTGCAGCATGTACTGCAGGCACTGCTGCCGGAGAAGGATAGTCGGCCAGACGGATCACCAGAGGAGCTGGGAGGAGATCAAGGAGGGCATAGACTACATCCGCGACACGCCTCAGGTCAGAGATGTCCTCCTCTCAGGTGGCGACTGTCTCCTCGTCTCCGACGAATTCCTCGAGAAGGTCATCAGGGAGATAAGGAAGATCAAGCACGTGCAGATCGTCAGGCTTGGTAGCAGGACCCCGGTCGTGCTCCCGTACAGGATAACTCCTCGACTGATCAAGATGCTGAGGAAGTATCATCCGATCTGGCTCAACACGCACTTCAACCACCCGAAGGAGATCACCTCGGTGTCTAAGCGCGCAGTCGAGATGCTCGTCGACGGTGGAATACCCGTGGGCAACCAGACCGTGCTGCTGAAGGGAGTCAACGACTGCCCGACCATAATGAAGAAGCTCGTCCAGGACCTCACATGGATCAGGTGCAGGCCGTACTACATCTACCAGTGCGACATCGCAAAAGGCCTCGAACACTTCAGGACGTCGATCGCGAAGGGCATCGAGATAATCGAGAACCTGAGAGGTCACACGTCCGGATTCGCAGTCCCGGAGTTCATCATAGACGCGCCCACGGGCGGGGGCAAGATACCGGTCGGCCCGAACTACCTGATCTCGATGAGCGACAAGAGGGTCGTGCTCAGGAACTACGAGGGAGGCATATTCTCGTTCCCCGAAGTGCCTGGCGACCGAGTGAGCAAGTGCCCGCCGTCCTGCAAGATGTGTGAGGATTACAAGTACCTCGAATCGAAGGAGGGCGTTGCCGGCGTACTCTCAGGCAAGAAGATGTGCCTCATACCCGAGGGCACGATGAGGGAGCAGCGCAGGAAAGGGTACGAGAAGGGGCGCAAGACCGAGCACAAGGTGCCCCTGAACTGCAACGAGTGAATGTGAAACCTTTGAACGAGCACGCGGGATATTGACCGCGTGCTTCAAAACCCATTACTTCTTCTTGTCCTCAAGCGAGGCCTTGCGGATTATGTAATTGCCAGAGTGCCTCTCCCAATGAGTCTCCGCTTCGTCGATCACTATGGACTTCGAGAAGTTGGGCGCGTCGAGCACGAATGTCTCGATCTCGCCTCCCTCGCCGGAAGGGCTTATCCTGTATTCGTCCCGCAACTTCTCCAGCTCCCTGATCGAGGCCGAGGTGATTATCTTCCCCAGCCATCCCTCGTCGAACCCCTCGGCGTACACACCGGCGACCATGAACTTGAGCCCCGCGTGGACCATGTCCTCGAGAAGCACCACCTGATCCTTTCGCCAGAGGGGAGCGAAGAGCGGCTTGCCCAGCCTGTGACAGATCTCGTCGAGCCTTGACCTCTGGTAGTCGGAGGCGATGGCGCCGCAGGCGAACCCGTCCACGTCCTCTCCCTTCATCAGGATCTCGATGTCCCCGAGCTCCTTCTCCTTGAGCCCTTGGCTCTCCCTGTACTTGATCGGTATCCCGAGAGCCTCGGCCTGCAGCCTCGTCCACCTGATGTTCGGGTAGTGGAACATGTAAGAGTCGGAAGCCTTCGGGATGACCGTGAGAAGGCTCGTGACCTCCCAGCCCTGTTGCTGAAGGAGATAGAGCGCGTAGGTCGAATCCTTTCCTCCGGAGAAGAGAGCAGAGACCCTCATGTAGATTCTAGCCTGTAGAATATTCCCACCCGGCTATAAGAGTCCTGAGGTCGTGAAATCACGTGAGGCAGGAATTCGGCTAGCGGCGGAGTGCATCTTATCTATGGGCACTCCGATTCGGCGGGTCGTGTACTACTGCCCCAAGTGCGACCGGACCATCCCCAAGGAACTTGTGGGGAAAGTGGACCGTGAGCTCAAGGAGCGGTTCGACATTGACAGGCTCTCGAAGCGGAGGTGCCCCGTGTGCGATACGGAGTACATCGACCTTGACAAGGTCCCTGATGAAGGGAGGAAGCATGTCGGCAAAGGAAGGCAAACCGGTTCTCCTTGAGGAGCTCACGAGCGCGGAGTTCAAGGAGATCTCGAGGAGGAAGCCCTTGGTCATCGTGCCCATCGGCTCTGTGGAGGAGCACGGGAGCCATCTACCGCTCTGCACTGATTCGTTCCAGGCGGAGGAGGTCGCGCGGAGGGTGGCGCTCGCGTTCGGAGGCATCGTATGTCCGCCCATACGATACGGCGACTGTCGCTCGACCCGCAACTTCCCGGGGACCATCTCGATCGGTTTCGACACGCTACGCATGCTGATCACAGACATTCTCTCGGAGCTCGACAGGAACGGCATCGACAAGATATTGGTCATCACTGGCCATGCAGGCAGCGCCCACATGATCGCGCTGAGGTTGGGCGCGCAGGCGGTCGTGGAGAAGAACCCGAAACTGAAGGTAATGTTCCTGTCGGATTACGACTTGGCCTACGAGCTTAGGGGAAAGGAGTTCCCTAAGGGCGATGGCCACGGTGGGCTCATCGAGACATCGAGGATACTGAACATCAGGCCGGAACTCGTCAGGAGCCCGAGGCCGAAAGGTAAGACATGGGCGCCCCCGTTCATGATCGTGGCGGACCCTGAGAAATATTTCCCTTCGGGAGTTCTGGGCGATTCTACATCCGCGACTGCGAGCAAGGGGAGGAAGATCGACGACTATGTCGTCGGCAGGCTCTGCGACATGATATCGAAGAACTTCGGCATCAAGAGGGCGTGACGACATGGACCTGAAGGAGAGGGCCGCAAGGGAGGCGGTCGGATACGTGAACGACGGCATGGTCGTAGGCCTAGGGAGCGGCTCTACCGCGAGCATCGCCATAAGGATCCTCGG
>CALMQK010000076.1 GCA_937872085.1 uncultured euryarchaeote | reverse complement strand
TGGATGTCGAGCTTGCCCAGCAGTCTGAGCACCTGCTGAACGTAGATCGTCGTGGGCTCGAGCAATTCCAGACCGATCGATCGGTTGAGCCCCCCGACCTTGTCTCCGTACCCGATGTCGTTCCGTTCGAGTATCTTCCTAGCGAGCGTGAGCCCGTTCGAATGGATGCCCGAGCTCGGGAGCCCGATGAGCATGTTGCCAGGGTAGATGTCCTCTCCGGACACGTACTCGGTCTTCTTCACCATACCCAGGCAAGTCCCGGCGAGGTCGAACCCTTTCACCAGTTCCGGCAGAAGGGCGATCTCCCCGCCCACGATGGTCATGTTGGACAGCTTCGCACCGACATTCAGCCCCTTGCCCACCTCGGATGTGACCTTCTCATCGGCCTTGTCTATCGCGATGTAGTCCACGAATGCGATGGGCTCGGCACCGACGCAGATCGTGTCGTTCACGTTCATGGCGACGCAATCGATCCCCACCGTGTCCCACTTCTTCATCGCGTCCGCGATGAGCAGCTTCGTCCCGACCCCGTCCGTGCATAGGGTGAGCGCGTAATCCCCGAAATCTATCAAACCAGTGAAATGGCCCGGGAGGTCGATCGGCGCTCCGAACCGGCCTTTCCTCTTGTACTTCAGGTGCTTGACGAGGGCGTCTATGCTGCTGGACTTCTTGTCTATGTCAACGCCGGCCCCGGCGTAGGTCATCCTCTTGGGCATCCTGTCAACCGCCTCGGTTGGAGGATAGGCTCTGCCGACTAAACCTTTTGCGCCCCCCGGTAGGAATTAATATCTTAGGGCACGGGAATCAGAGGAGCAGTGGCGAAACCGTGGCGTGCCCAGCGTAGCCGGGACAAGTACTACCGGATGGCCAAGCGGGAGAACTACCGGAGCCGAGCCTCGTACAAGCTCAAGCAGATAGACCACAAGTACGCGCTCATCGAGGTGGGCGATACGATCGTCGATCTGGGGGCCTCGCCAGGCGGCTGGTCCCAGGTGGCCAGGGAGCTCGGCGGCCCTGAGTCGAAGGTCTTCGCTCTAGACCTTGAGCGGATGCCGCCGCTCGAGGGCGTGACATTCATCAGAGGGGACATCATGAACGAGGCTGTCGTCAAGCGATTGCTCGAACTCGTCCCAGAGGGAGTCGATGTCGTCATTTCGGACATGTCTCCCGACATAAGCGGGGCCTATCCTTACGATCACGCCCGCTCGATCGAGCTGTGCGAGCACGCGCTCAAATTCGCCACTTGCGTGCTCAAGGACGGTGGGAACTTCGCCGTCAAGATGTTCTCTGGCGATCTGAGCAAGGGATATGTCGCCAGGGTGAGCAGGTTCTTCGATGAGACGCACACGTACCATCCGAGGGCTTCGAGGTCGACTAGTTCGGAACTGTATGTGATCGGCCTTGATTTTCACGGTGGCCAGTACTAATCCCAGAACCTCTTCGTCCTGGCGTAGTTGACCTCCGCGGCCAGGATGTCCCTGAGGAGCTCCTCCTCGTCCATCGAGTTCTTGGCGAGTATCCGGGCAGTCGTATCAGGTCCTACGCCCCGACCGACGAGTGCCATGACTGCCTTCTTGCCGTGGGCCATCACGAGGTTCGCGTTCTTGTAGATCCGTTTCAGTTCCTTCTTCTCCTCTTCCGAGGAGGCGCCCTTCTTCAGGACGCTGAATTGGACTTTCACGTACGGCTGCAATGCGGCCATCAGGACTCCGCCGCACTTGGCGCACTTCACCTTCTCCGGGAGATGGCCAACTGTCGACCTCTTCTGAGTCCTGCAGTTCAGGCATACCATCACGACGTCCTCCTTGAGCAGCCGTTCCCTGAGCGCGTTCAGGACCGCCTTGTCCGCGCGCTGGGGCTGCATCAGCTCCTTCCTGGTGCCGATCGCGTTCTTGCCGATCGGTGACAGCGGCCCGACCCTGAGCTCGATGATCCCCTCCTGGATACGCTTCAGGACTTTCTCGGTCCCGTCGATGTCCATGTTCTCCCAGAGGACCTTCGCGATGGTCTCCTCGAAGATCGGAGAGTGCTCGAACACGTCCACGAGCTTCGAGAGATTGAGCATCTTGTAATCGGCGCCTTTCGCGACCGCCCCGAATTTCTTGGCGACATGGACGAACTGCCATCTGAGATACGCAGAGTTGCGGATGAGCAGTCTCATAAGTTGGCCGAGAGAGCTCGCATCAGTCTCCTTGAGGATCCTGACCACGTCCGCCACCGCAACCCCTCGCGGTGTCTCCAGAACTATCGAGTAGACGTCGGTCTGGACCCCGATGCTCTCCCCGAACCGGGCCATGAGCAGTCCGGCAACGAGCTTCGCGAGCGTCTCATTCACCTTGGTGCCGAAGCAACAGTTGATGACGATGACGCCGTTCCCTTGCTCGACCGTGACGAGCTTGTCGGTCGGCAGAGGCAGCTCCCCCTGGCTCTTGATCCAATCGACCAGCTGCTTCTTGGTCTTCTCGTCTCCCGGGTACAGTTCCATGGCCAGGAGGCGCCTCATCGCCCCGACCTCCTGCGCCACCTCGTACGGGACCGGTATCTCCTCACCGACCCACGAAGGGGTCGCGCCGAGCTCGTGGACCTGCTCCGCGATGACCTCGTCCTCGGTCAACTCGATCACCCTCCAGGTCCTTCCCCTTGTCACGAAGGTCGAATACGGTTCGGCGTAGGTCGCGACGAAGCTCTCATCGAGGGTTCCTATGATGCTCCGGGACGAGATGTCCCTGATCTTGTAGGTCCTCTCGTCAGGGATCATGGAGATGTTCTCGAAGAAGTACTTCCTCCCGTCGGGCTTCCTCCTGAAGGCCTTCTCGTCGTTCCACAGCAAGCGCAGGTCCGCAAGGATCTGAAGTGTCTCCTCGAAATCCTTCCTCAGCAGGTCCTTGAACGGGTGCGCCCTCGTCACCATCGCGAAGGCCTGGTCCTTCTCCACGCGGCTCTCGGTCAGCGTCATCGCCACGAGCTGGTTCGCCAGTACGCTGAAAGGGTTCGGCCTGATCCGGAGCTTCTCAAGTTCCTCGATCATCGCCCTGCGGGAGATCACTAGGCTTTCTGCGATATCAGTGGGATTGGTCGCGATGATCTTGCCGACAGATGTCTCTCCGACCCTGTGACCCGACCTACCGACGCGCTGGATCAACCTGGTGACCTGCCTCGGCGAGTCGAACTGTATGGTGAAATCCGCGGAGCCGACGTCGATCCCGAGCTCCAGCGAGGATGTGCAGATGAGCGCCTTCAGGCGCTCCGACTTGAAGTCGTCCTCCATCTGAATCCTGATCTCTTTCGAGAGGGAGCCGTGGTGCACCCCTACCTTGAACCCCTCATCCCAGATGTGATACCGTACCCCGAGTGCTTCAGCGGAGTCGCGCGTATTGACGAAGAAGAGCGTCGACCTGTGCTCCTCGACCAGCTCCCTGCACCTCTTCATGCATGCGAGGTGCTTGAGGTCGGTCTGGAGACGGTCCGCGAGCTGCTTGTCCCGCTCGTCCTCGGGAGGGCTCTCGACCGAGATTCTCATGTCCTTCACGGCCGAGACCGTGAGGATGGACACCCTCCTGTCGACCCCCGCGAGGAAGTTGGCGACCGCGTCGATCGAGCCTACGGTCGCGGAGAGGCCTATCCTCTGGAACTCGCCCGCTAAGGCCGCCAACCTCTCGAGCGCGATTGCGAGTTGAGCTCCCCTCTCGTCCTCAGCCAGCTCATGGATCTCGTCGATGATGACATGCTTGACCTGAGTCAGGTGCTGCCTCAGCACACTTCCCGTGAAGAGTATCTGGAGGGTCTCAGGCGTGGTGATCAGGACATCGGGCGGGCTCTTCGATTGCGCCGTCCGCTCCGATTGTGGAGTGTCGCCGTGCCGCACCGCGACGACGAGGCCCACAGCTTCCCCGAATTCTTTCAGACGTCTGAGCAGGTCTCGGTTGAGCGCCCTCAGGGGCGTTACGTAGACGCATCTGATGCCTCCTCTCCTCGAGGACGCGAGCTGATGCAGCACCGGCAGCATGGCGGCCTCCGTCTTGCCGATGCCGGTCGGGGCGACCAGCAGTATGTTCTGCCCTGAAAGGATCGCGGGTATCGCCTTGCGCTGGGGCTCGGTGGGTTCCGTTATGCCTCTGTTCTTCAGGAGCCCCTGCAGCCTTTCATCCAGAAGCGCGAACTCTGTCATTGTGAGCGTTTCCCATTGCCTGGCTCGCTTATAAAACATTCCGGCGGGACCTCGAACGTGCGTCCAAGGCCCTTCGGCGCAATCCATTTTATCCCCACTAACTCTTCTGCGGGTCGATAGAATGTCCGTCATCAAGTCGGTCAGGGCCATGGAGATACTCGACTCACGAGGTAACCCGACGATAGAAGTCGATGTCCTCCTCCACGACGGGACAGTCGGTCACGCTGCGGTCCCCTCGGGCGCGTCTACTGGGACCAGGGAAGCAGTTGAGCTCAGGGACAAGGACCAGAAGCGGTTCCTCGGGAAAGGGGTCCTCAGGGCGGTCGAGAACGTCAACAAGATCATCGGCCCGAAGATCGTCGAGATGGACCCGGTGAAGCAGAAAGAGATCGACCGCATGATGATCGAGCTGGATGGCACGGACAACAAGTCGAGACTTGGGGCCAATGCCATCCTCGGCACATCCCTGGCGGTCGCGCACTCGGCGGCGAACGAGTCCGGCTTGCCGCTGTACAAGTACCTGGGCGGCGGCAAGGGCAATACCCTTCCAGTGCCGATGATGAACATCCTGAACGGAGGAGCGCATGCCGACAACAACCTCGATTTCCAGGAGTTCATGATAATCCCGGTCGGCAAGACCTTCACCGAGTCCTTGAGGCGTGGAGTCGAGGTCTTTCACTCGCTGAGGGCGAACCTGTCAAAGAAGGGGTTGGGCACCGCAGTCGGTGACGAAGGAGGTTTCGCGCCGAGGTTGGGTTCACACGAGCAGGCACTCCAGCTCATCTCACAGTCGGTGCTGGACGCTGGCCTGAAGCCCGGGTCCGATGTCTTCCTCGCTTTGGATCCCGCAGCTAGCGAGTTCTACAAGGACGGAAAGTACCATTTCAAGAAGAGCGACAAGAGGACGCTCACCTCTGAACAGATGGTCGATCTCTTGGAGTCGATGTGCAAGAACTACCCGATCGTTTCGATAGAGGACGGCATGGCAGAGCAGGACTGGGACGGGTGGAAGCTGCTGACCGACAGGCTCGGAGGCAAGATCCAGCTCGTTGGCGATGACCTGTTCGTTACTAACAAGCTGCTCCTCGAAGAGGGGGTCAAGCGAGGCGTCGCCAACGCAGTGCTCATCAAGGTCAACCAGATCGGCACTCTCACCGAGACGATGGAGACGATGTCCTTCGCCTCAAAGTCGAAGTACAGATGCGTGGTATCGCATAGATCCGGAGAGACTGAGGACACATCGATAAGCGACATCAGCGTCGCCACGAACGCCGGACAGATCAAGACAGGCGCGCCCTCCCGCGGAGAGAGGGTAGCTAAGTACAACCGCTTGCTGAGGATAGAGCGGGATCTGGGCGAGAA
>CALMQK010000075.1 GCA_937872085.1 uncultured euryarchaeote | reverse complement strand
AGATCGGCGCTGGCGTGGAGATCAAGAACTCGATCATAATGAACCGTACGAACGTCCCGCACCTGAGCTATGTCGGGGACAGCGTCATCGGCGAGAGGTGCAACCTCGGTGCCGGGACCAAGGTCGCGAACCTCCGCCTGGACGAGAAGGAGGTCAGCGTCGTGGTCGATGGCAAGAAGACATCGTCCGGGAGGAGGAAGCTCGGTGTCATCATGGGCGATGATGTCAAGACTGGGATCAACGCGAGCATAGATGTGGGGACGGTCATAGGCGAGGGGACCGCGATCGGTCTAGGTGCAGTTGTCAGGGGCACGATCGCGCCGAATAGCAGGATTTTCTAGTTCTTGCGATTGCAGCCAAGCTAGCAATCGGGTCAGTCAGATTCCCGTCTCAGTCGACCACTTTCAGGGGCCTCGGCTCTCCGTCCGCGCTGAAGCAGGCCCAATCATCCCTCTCGAACGGAAAACCAGTGATGATGTGTATCCAGCCGAACTTCCGGAACAATTCAAGGTCGGCTCCTGACGGATGGATCGCTCCCGAAGGGTGCGAGTGCGCGGTCCCCACCACCGTGAAGTCGACGGGCAACATGTACAGCTTGAAGAGAGCGGACGTCTCGCCCGATACCGTCCCGGGCAGCAATATCAGCTCATGGATCACGCCCTTCTTCGCCCGGAGGATCGCGCCGAACTCGTTCGGATAGCTCGAATTGGACGCCTCAAGGATCATCTTCAGCGTCCGTTTCCTTATGCTGTGGACGTTCGCGCGCATGTCCTTGCTGAAGAAATCGAACAGAGGCAAGGCCTAAGCCTCCCGGTCCAGCCGGGCCCTCATCTTCAAGAGGTCCACCAGCTTCGACCTGAGGCTCACGCTCAGTACGAGTTCCTCCACTTGACGCTTGAGGAGCCTCCCCATACGGTGCGGGCTGTCGAGTCTGATGGATACCAGGTCGTCGAAATCGGTCGTCACGAACAGCATCCTCGTGATGGGCGAGTATCTCACGCCGATCCCGACCCTGACGCCGCCCCATCGGACCGATGTCTCCTTGACCTGCTTCATCCAGGAGTACGGGATGGTCGAGTCGATCAACAGGCCCATCTTCAGCCTGAGAGCCTTCTCGCCCGCCGAGTGATATGTGAACAGCGGCGGGATGAAGAACAGGCCCAAGAGTATCCCCACGTGAGATCCGGCGACGAGCCAGATCGTCCTGACGACATCCTCCTTAGTCGTCGTGGCCAGGTAGAAAAGGACGAATGTCGCGACCGCCCAGCCTATGGTGCCCATGACGAACCAGTGCTTCGGATAGTCTATCCTCACGGCCTCGTGCTTCGTCACCATCGTGATCGCTCCGGGTCAGTGCCTCTGGGCCGAGTACGGTGCTGACGACAC
>CALMQK010000074.1 GCA_937872085.1 uncultured euryarchaeote | reverse complement strand
GGCTCCATTATGACGGCCGCGAGGTCGTCCTTGTGAGCCCTCAAGATCCGCTCGGTGTTCTCGATGTCGTTGAAGGGCAGTATCTGTACGTTCTGGATGGCCGATTGCGAAGTGCCGAACGAACCCGAGACAGTTTGGGGCGATGACTCGGGTCCCGCGAACTCCAACGCGGGTGCCAGGCTGACGAGTGCCTCGTCGTAGCAGCCATGGTATGCGCCTTCGAACTTCGCGAACCTGGCCTTCTTCTTGGCCCCTCTGGCGACCCTCAGGGCGTGCAGCGTCGCCTCAAGACCAGAGTTGGTGAACCTCACCGCGTCCGCGAACGGGAATATCCGTTTCAGACGCTCGGCCATCACGGCTTCGAGCTCGTGGGGCGCCCCCAGGATCTGGGTGCCGTCCTCCTTGAGCTGTCTGCTCACGGCCTCGAGGACCTTGGGATGACCATGGCCCAGTATGAGCGGTCCGAAGCAGAGCATGTAGTCGATGTACTCGTTTCCGTCGAGGTCCCAGACGTGCGATCCCTTGGCCTTCTTGAGGTACACCGGGTACGGGGGATAGAACTTCACGTTCCCCGTCACCCCGCCTGGAAGGTGCTTCGAGGCTGTCTGGAACCATTCAGCGCTCTTCTTGGTCTTCTGCTTGTACTCGCTGATCGGGTCGTAACCTGCGCACATTTCCTCTCACCTCTATCCTAGGTAGGTCCTGTCGGGGTCCAGGGCCCTGACGACCGTGAGCTCCTTCTCGGTCGGAGCGGGGGTCTGCTCGATCTTCTCGGACGTCTTGAGCTTCCACGGAGTGTTCTCCTGTACCTTCTCGAGGGTCACTCCCGGATGCAGGGAGACGAGGGTCATCTCGCCAGTGGACTCGTCGAACTTCATCGTGCAGAGATCGGTGATCACCGCGTACGGCCCTCCGCCCTGCAGCTTCAGCCCCTTCCAGCTCTGCTTGCCGTCGAGGAACCCTGGGCTCGTGCGGAAGTCGACCTTCTCGACGAACCTCCGCTTCTCGTGCGGGGTTATCACGATGATCTTCTTGACGTTCGAGGCGATATCGCAAGCTCCGCCGCTGCCAGGCAGTCTGACCTTCGGGGTCTTGTAGGAACCGATGACAGTCGAGTTGATGTTCCCGTACTTGTCGATCTGCGCCCCTCCCAGGAACCCCACATCTATCCTTCCGCCCTGCAGGTAATATGCGAACTGCTCGTACATCGAGCAGACGCTCTTCGCGCCCGTGACAAGGCACGGGTCACCGATTGACAGCGGCATCCTGGTGGGGTTGGAGCCCACCGCGCCGGACTCGTAGACCAAGTTCAAGTGCGGCGCTTGCAGTCTCATCGCGAGGTTCGCGGCGAGGTTCGGGATACCGACCCCGACGAGGACGCTTTCCTTGTCCTTCAGTTCTCTAGCGGCAACGATCACCATGAGCTCGCTCGGTGTGTATTCTGCCATTCATCACACGCTCCCGTAGCTTACTGGCTGGCTGTAGCACGCCTTCGGCAGGAGCTTGATGACCTTCTCGGCCGAGAGCTTCTTCATGTATTGCTCCCTGTTCTCGACCCCGTAGACCCACTCGTCCATGTACTTCATCGTGCTCTCGTGCTCCTTCGTGATGTCGTCCCATTGCATGTAGAACTCGTTGTCCCGGTCGTAGTAACCTTGGGTGTACGAGGGGTGGGCGCACCATGGTTCCTGGACGACCGCGTGCACTACGAAGTCGGGGATGAGCGTCCGGTTCGGGTCCGATCTGATGACTGATTCGCTCACGATCTCCTCGGTGGTGATTATGACTTTCTTGGCGGCGAAGGCCGCGTCCTTCTGCTCGCCGGTGATGCCCCAGATGTGGGCGTTCCCGTTCTCATCGCATCTCTGGACATGCACGACCGCGATGTCCGGCCTGAGCGGCGGGACTATGGATACCTCGTCGCCGGTGTACGGGTCCTTGATCGTCTTGATGCTGTCGTTGTTCGCAGGGAGGTCGGAGCCAGCATTCGTCCTCATCGGGAGGAAAGGCATGTTCGTCGCTCCCGCGAACAGCCTGCCCGAGAGCCCGAAATGGGTGTACTCTTCGATCTCGATCGGGTTCGGCACGCCCTTCTCGAGCGCTCTCCTGAAGCAGCGCAGCGAGCCGACGCCCGGGTTCCCGGCGTAGCTGAAGACCACTTTCTTCGCGCAGCCCGCGGCTATCATCTGATCGTAGATGATGTCCGGGGTGGCGCGACATAGGGTCAGGCCCTTCCTCTTCTGCCTGATGATCTCGTGTCCTGCGGCGAACGGGATCATATGTGTGAATCCCGCCAGGTAGACGGTCTCGTCGTCCTTGACGTACCTGGAGACCGCCTCCTTCATCGTCATCATTTTTCCTGAATCCATGCTCTCACTCCCCTTGCTTGGCTGGGACGAACTTGAAACCGTATCTTATGACTCCCTCTTCGCTGTATATCTTCCTCAGTTCGGTCTTGACAGGCATGCCAATCTTGACATCCTTGGGTTCGACGTCGGCCATCTG
>CALMQK010000073.1 GCA_937872085.1 uncultured euryarchaeote | reverse complement strand
TCCGAATACTCCAGGGTCTGAGACATAGTGAGCCAGGCCTCCGATGTCGTAGGCGGCGCTCTGCTTGTCACCTTCGAGCAGGTATCCGAGGGCGATCTGGTACATCTGGGAGGCCCTTGCCGCGCTGATGTCGTCCTGGATGAGGCCCGAAGCGTGGAAGTAGACATGGTGATTTGTCGAGTCCCCGATGTACTGGGGATTGTCTGGCGCTTCAGTCCCTAGGAGGAACAGGGAATGATAGGTCGTCGTGAGGAACGTGGCGTCTCGCGTTTGGAGCGTCAATGCCATGTCCGCTATCCAGTCGTGGGTTCCATAGTCGGGATTGTCCGGGTCGGCTGAATATCCGCCGTTGCTCCACGCTCTCGCGCAAGGCAACAGAAGCGTCAAGAATGCGAGGACAGACAACGTCCTCAGAACATGGCTTGATGCGGTCATCCTTGCTCGTACGTTGATTGCCCTTCCTTCGCTAAGGTCTTTTCTACGGTGCGCAGGGTGCAGACCAGGTGCAAAAGGGCTGGATCTGAAGCATGTGCGCGCTTCGAGGCCCCGAAATCCAGTGATTCATGTGGAGTAACTAAAAGACAGAATGTCGATTACCTTGCGGGTAGTAACATGTCTGTCAGGGCCTCTAGGAATGAGATCGAGATAGGAGAGAGAGCGGACAGGAGCCGGATTGCGCTTCCGATCATTGAGTACAAGGGAGCACCTGGCCCCTCAGTGTTCATAGGGGCTGGGATACACGGAGATGAGCTGACTGGCCAGGCGAGCCTGTGGAGGCTCTACGACTACCTGGAGGACAAGGAGATCAAGGGAACCATCACCATCATGCCCGTGCTGAACCCTGACGGGCTGAACTTCGGCGTCCGCGGAATACCTGAGGCGGATGTTGACCTGAACAGGCTCTACCCGGGCAAGGCGGACGGATACATCTCCGAGAGAATAACCGCCAAGATCTGGGAGGTGGCCAAGAAGCACGATGCCATAATCGACCTGCACACGATGGGACCGAGCATACCAATGATCCTGATCGACCGCCTCTCGGGCGACCTGAAGGCGAAGATGGACCGGCTCGCGGAGGCGACTGGTTTGACCGTGCTCGAGGAGCTTCCGCCGGAGGCGTACGCTCTGCAGAACCTGGGGGCCAGTCTTGGCGGGGTCGCATGCACGGTCAACATCCCAAACATAACGATCGAACTGGGAGGCGGGAAGATGATAGACTGGGACAGTGTGGAGGCCGGATATCTCGCGATGACGAATGTGCTGGTCTACCTGGGAGTGGTGAACGGCACGCCTCAGAGGATCACTTCCAGCGTCGTCATCCGTGAGACGGGTTACTGTAGGGATGATGTGTGGTCCGAGAAGGGTGGCATCGTAGAGTACACCGTCAAGATGGGGGACCGGGTCAAGAAGGGATCGACGCTAGCCAAGATAAGGAATGTCTTCGGGGAAGTGGTGCAAGAGGTCAAGATGCCCGAAGACGGCTACATGGTCTCCGGGAGCTCCGCGAACGCCACGCAGACCG
Organism: uncultured euryarchaeote; assembly: GCA_937872085.1. Lineage (GTDB taxonomy): Archaea > Thermoplasmatota > Thermoplasmata > UBA10834 > UBA10834 > COMBO-56-21. Next base: position 10 of record CALMQK010000073.1, on the reverse strand, counting down.
GTGGTTGGAT
>CALMQK010000072.1 GCA_937872085.1 uncultured euryarchaeote | reverse complement strand
ACCTGATTCCCACAGCGCTTGAATACATTGCTGCCACGGTGGAGGATATCGTAGATAGTGTGGCAATTTTGGACCTTGAGATGGAGCATAGGCCTTTCGAAGAAGCTGTCAAGGAGTCCCTGATGGCCCTTGACCCTGACCTTGTGGGGATAACGATGTCAGCCACGGAACACAGCGAAGGTCTGGAAATCGCGCGGTTGGCCAAGAGTCATGGGGCCTTGACCGTATTGGGCGGATATCATCCCACAGCCATCCCTGACGAGCTTTTGTCGCAGCCCCAGGTGGACATGGTAGTCCGTGGCGAGGGGGAAATCACCATGCGGGAGCTGGTCGAAAAAGGAGGACCCCAAGGCGTGCGGGGCGTCTCGTACAGGAAGGAGGGGCAGATAATCCATAATCCTGATCGAGAGTTCATTGAGAACCTGGACAGCCTACCCTTTCCCGCTCGGCACCTAAGGAGATATGCCTATGGCACAAGGATGTCGCGAGACCGAGAGTACGACGTCTTGACGACATCTAGAGGGTGTCTAGGCAGATGCACTTTCTGTTGCGAACCAACCATGAGCAAAGGTCGTCAGCGCTTCCGCGCTCCCGAGAAAGTGATGGAGGAGATCTTGGAGATAGTCTCCTTCCACGGGCACAAGCCCCTTAGCATAGATGTCACCGACCCTCATTTTCTTGGGAGACCCGAGCGGGTGGAGCGGCTGTGCGACCTCTTGGCTCAGCATGACCTCGACATACGCTTCGGCGTCAAGGTGCGGGCCGATTCGGTGGCGAAGCACCCGGACATCGTGCGGAAGATGATTGCAGTTGGGATAGTGGGTTTCGAGATGGGCATAGAGAGTCCGAACATGGCGGACATCGAATCCGTATCCAAGGGCCTGAGTACGGAAGTGCACATCGAAGCGGTCAACAACATAAAAAGATGGGGTGGGGATGCAGGCGGGACATTTGTCATCGGCCTCCCCGACCAGACCGAAGACCAGATACTGAAATTCCCCACTTATGCCAAGAGGATAGGGCTTACGAGCACAGCCTACGGCATCGCAACGCCTTATCCCGGCACACGATTCTATGAGGATTTGGATGCCAAAGGGCTGATCTTTGAGACCGACTGGAATCGTTATGATGAGATGCACTCGGTATTCAAGTCCGAACACATCGCCAGCGAACGGATCGAAGAGCTGGCATCCATCTGTATGGCCAGATTCTGGACTGTAGACATGTTCATCGAAAAGGAACGGATGCATCTGATAAGGCATGCGTCCAAAAGATCACTCGCCAAATTCATCGGTGAAAAGGTGCACGAGCTGAGTTTCGTGATTGACATGGGCTCGCAGCTTCAGAGCAAGAACCTGGGGAAACATATGCTGGCGGTGATAGAGGCGTCAGCGGACCCCGGTGTGGAAGGTTACACGAGGGAGGTGAGGGTACACGACATCATCGATATGGCATTGTTCCTAAGACTCCTTGGCAATCAGACTGTGCAGCTTACAGTGATGAGCAATGGAACGGCTATCACGAGCTGGATCATAAAGGCCACACGAGACGGGGTAGAGTATATCCAAGTCATCCCGGGAAGATCTGACCGGAACACGATCAACCTAGATGTGGACCTAAGTCATTTCGGGTTCGGCGGGGGTCGCGATCCGAACATTATTGACGCTATCCGTATCTTGGGAAAAATGCTCGCCTCGAACCGAGGGATCAAGAAGCAGCCGAACATGATGCGGTTGTTGATGGCTGGTGGCGTCGAGTTCGTAGTGGGGTATCTAAGATCGACCGACCGGACGGGGAACAATTAGTTCTGCACACCATCCGGTGGGGCAACGCTTGATGACCCAATCACTTAGGCGATATCGCCGATTATCTTATTGATCTTCAATAGTTCAGCCACATTGTTTCTCGGGGTTACGAGGTATGGAACGCCACTCTCAGGTTGCACGGTTAGCATAGCCATCAAGAAGCTTTACGGGACGCCATGGATGACCCTCGCACTTACGGAATCATCTCACACACCAGGCGCACCTAGTTCTTGTTCGTTGAGAACCCACAAATGCCATCATGGGCGGTTCATGGCCCCGCGAAACGGGCACGTACCAAAGCCGATTGATCGAGCAAAAAGCAAGTGTCCCACCTGTGCGG
>CALMQK010000071.1 GCA_937872085.1 uncultured euryarchaeote | reverse complement strand
GTAGTCGCCAATTTGACCACGGATTCCAACGGAGATTTCGCATTCTCCATTCCGAGCGAGGGTGTGCCGGGCGGCACTCACACGCTGCGAGCGGCGTTCCTGCATAGAGATGTCGTGTGGAGATACTCCGACGCGCAGCTGAGCTTCGTCATCTCGAAATATCATCAAACCAAGTACCCGTTCTTCCCGTTCTTCCCGGGGTGGAACACGGGACCGAACCTTGGGATACCATACCTGTTCTTTGGGCCGAACGCGTACTATACTTGGCTTTTCATGCTGCTGATCCTTGGCGTGATCGTCAAGACCCTGCAGATAAGGAAACGCCGTGCCGAGTCACCACGGGTGAATCCTCTGGCGACCAGCCCGCTGCCAGACAGCATGTCCTTGGAGGAGCTTTCGCCGGAAGCTCCCTTCTCCGTTGAGGCTTTGACAAGCAGCTTGTCAGCCGACGGCCCGAAGGATCCGAACAGCCAGATCATATGGTACTATCACGGCCTGATCGACTTCATGCGCAAGAGGCGCCGGGTGACGATAGTCGATAGCATGACACATTGGGAGGTCGCGAAGCTCCTCAAGACCCTCGGTTACCAGAAGGACGGGGTAGAGCGGATCACGGTCCTGTTCGAGAAGGCGTTCTACTCGGGCAACGTCCTCTCCGAGATCGATGCCGTGAGCATGAGCGCCGCGATGAGCGGCCTGATGGCCCCGAGAGGGGGTGCTGCAGGTGCGGGCTAAGCTCAGCCGCGGTTATGTCTCGATCGCGGTGATAGCGTTCGCCATCGTCCTGCTCTTTGTCAGCGCGTTGGCCCCGGCAGTCTCCACCACCGCGGATTTCTCGATATTCAACCCGGGCTGGAACGGCACCAGCGACCTGGCAGTGTCGACCTACAAGCTCGGGAAGTTCTCGCCGACCTTCGAAGTGAGATCGACCGGGACCGAGATGCAGGTCGCGCAGGTCGGCTTGGACGGGATAACTCTCGACCCTGTCACTAGCGCTCTTGTGGAGATCGGGCCCACGATACCCTTCAGTGATTCCGATGGGAACATAGTCGGGAGCTTCGTGAAGCAGGGAGGCACCTTGTTCCTCGCGGACGACTTCGGCACGGGCAACTCGCTCCTGGTCAAGATGGGAGCATCGAGCAGGATCTCCGGGAAGCTGGTGATGGACCTCGCATTCGACAAGAAGCCGCAGTTCCCGGTCTGCTTCGACCTGAGACCGAGTCCCCTCACGAGGAACGTATCCAGCGTGCTCCTGAACTATCCGTCATCGCTCGTCATCAATAGTGCGACCACAACCCCTGTCGCTTTTAGCAGCATTGCCAGCTGGCTCGATGCGGACAACAACGGGGAAAGGGGTCTGGCAGAGCCCAGCGGGCCGTTCGTGATCATGGCACAGGAAAGGCTCGGAAACGGAACGATAATATTGCTGTCCGACCCGAGCGTGCTCATCAACGGCATGGGCAAGTACCTGAACAACTCCATCCTCAAGCAGGACATACTCACTGAACTAAGCACGGGCCGTTCGGCCGTGTTCTTCGATGAGAGCCACAGGGACTTCTTCGATCCCGTCGCGATAACAATGAAGTTCACTGGCTCGGTGTCGGCGACCGCAAAGGGAGGCATCACGGTCCTCGCTTTCGCCCGTACATTTGGGTTGTCGTGATGACGTGTGATTTGTAGTGACCTGCCGCGACAAGGGGCGGAGGCCTCCACCCTCAGCAGGGCTCCGGAGGACGGGTCCGGAGCCGCAGGCGGAACCCGAAGCCTGA
>CALMQK010000070.1 GCA_937872085.1 uncultured euryarchaeote | reverse complement strand
CTGAGGCGGCAGACATGGAAGGCATTGCTCAACCGAACGAGAAGGAGAAGATCCTTCTGGCATACTCAGGCGGCCTGGACACGTCAGTGGCGATCCACTGGCTGAAAGAGAAGTATGGTTGCGACGTCGTAACCGTCACCATCGACGTCGGTCAATCGGATGACCTTAAGGACGCTATGAGGAGGGCCAAGGCCATAGGTGCTGCCAAGTCATGGATCATCGACGTCAAGAAGGAGTTCGTGGAAGACTACGTACTTCCTGCGCTCAAGGCGAACGCGCTGTACGAAGGCAACTATCCTTTGAGCACCGCCATCGCGAGACCACTGATGGCCGCGAAGCTGGTGGAGATGGCCAAGAGGCTCGGCGCCACTTCGATCGCGCACGGCTGCACGGGCAAGGGGAACGATCAGGTCAGATTCGAGGTCTCGATCATGGCGCTCGCACCCGATATCAAGATACTTGCTCCCACCAGAGATTGGGGGATGTCCCGCGAGGAGGAGATCGAATACGCCAAACAGCACGGCATACCCATCCCGGTGACCGTCGACAAGCCGTACAGCATCGACGAGAGCATCTGGGGCAGGGCGATCGAGTGCGGAGTCCTGGAGGACGCTTGGGTCGAGCCACCTGAGGATATCTACGAGTGGACGAAGGGTCACGCGAACTCCCCCGACAAGGCGGAGTATGTCGAGATCGGGTTCGTCCAGGGGAAGCCAGTGAGCGTGAACGGCGAGGACATGGACTTCCTGGAAATCATCTACAAGCTCAACGAGTTCGCAGGCAACCACGGGGTCGGGAGGATAGATCACATCGAGAACCGACTCGTAGGGATCAAGTCGAGAGAGGTGTACGAAGCCCCTGCCGCGCTGGTACTGATCAAGGCGCATCAGGACCTCGAGAGCTTGGTAATGGCAAAGGACCTCCTGCACTACAAGAAGGTCCTGGAGCAGCACTACTCAGACCTCGTGTACAACGGCCTCTGGTTCTCTCCTCTGAAGGAGGCACTCGACGCATTCATCGAGAAGACCCAGGAGCTCGTCACTGGCACTGTCAAGCTGAAGCTGTTCAAGGGGAGCGCGGTGGTCGTGGGAAGAGAGTCCCCGTACTCGCTTTACAACACTCAGCTATCGACATACGACAAAGGAGATGCGTTCGACCATTCGGCCGCAAAGGGCTTCATCTACGTTTGGGGGCTGCCCTTGAAGGTCGGGGCCATGGTCAAGGCGTCCGGTGGGAACGGGAACGGTGGAGGAAGTGAAAGCGCGGTCAAAGAGGAATCCTGTACAACCTGCAAATGACGCTTTCCTGAACTTCACCGCCTCGATCCATTTCGATGCGAGGTTGTGGAAGTACGACATCGCGGGCAGCATAGCGCACGTGCACGGGCTCGCGGCCGCGGGCGTCGTAACAGCCAATGAGCAGAAGCTGATGATCGGTGGGCTCAAGGCGATAGCGGAAGAGATCAAGGAAGGAAAGGTGGCGTTCGACCCAAAGCTCGAAGACATACACATGAACATCGAAAGCCTGCTCAGGAGCAAGATAGGCGGCGCCGGAGCCAAGCTCCATACCGGGCGGAGCAGGAATGACCAGGTCGCTCTCGACATGAGGCTGTATGTCAGGGAAGCGCTGTCAGATGTTGTGACGGACGCGGTCGGTCTCCAGGAAGTCCTGCTCAAGAAGGCGAAGGGATCCACGACGGTGATCTTGCCTGGGCTTACACATATGCAGCACGCGCAGCCGATCATCCTATCACATCATCTCCTCGCCCATTTCTGGAGACTGCAAAGAGATATCGCGAGGATCGTCGACTGCTATCATCGGACCAACATCTCGCCGCTGGGTTCAGGCGCCCTCGCAGGCACATCGTTCAAGATCGACAGAAACCTCGTCGCAGACAGGCTCGGAATGGACGGCATCACTGAGAACTCCATGGATGCTGTCTCAGACCGGGATTTCGTTGCCGAGGCCGCGTTCACGCTAGCGCTGCTTCAGATCCATCTATCATCCCTTAGCGAGGAGCTCGTGCTCTGGTCATCGAAGGAGTTCGGTTACATCGAGCTCCCGAAGCAGCTGGCCAGCGGCTCCAGCATGATGCCTCAGAAACTCAATCCCGACATCCCGGAACTGGTCAGAGGCAAGTCCGGGAGGGCTGTCGGGGACCTCGTCGCGATCCTTACCTTGCTGAAATCTCTTCCCCTCGCGTATAACCGCGACCTGCAGGAAGACAAGGAGTCTCTCTTCGATGTGATCGACACCGCAGGAGCATCACTCCATGCCCTCAAGACCTTCCTAGCAGAGGTTGAGTTCGACGAGGTGAGGATGAGGAAGTCGGCCGAGGCCGGATTGACGACCGCGACCGATCTCGCCGATCTCCTCACAACCCGGGGCGTCCCTTTCAGGGACGCCCACGCAATCGTGAAAGGACTCGCGATAGAGGCAGATGGGGACGACCAGAGATTCCTGGCACTCGCAAATGATCTCATCTCGAAGAAGTTGAAGAGAGGGGAGTCCCCCGAAACCGACTACCTCAGCATAGACAAGGCAGTAGAGCGCAGGAACATCGATGGAGGCACGTCGAGATCGGCGGTGATGAAGCAAATCGGCCAGGCGGAGTCCGCCCTTCAGGCCACGAAGGAATCGTTGTTCGAGATGGAGAAAGATGTCTCCGTGATCGACGCGCTCTAGGGTTCGTCAGCGGGAATTCTCGGGGCCAATCTTGTCCTCGATGGTGGAGGACAGGATGTCGAACGCACGCATCATGTCTTCCCTGCTGACGATGAAGATGGTATCTGTGTAGCAGCTGACAGCCTCGAGCAGGTTGATACCTTGTTCGGACAACATGGTCATGACGTAGGCGAACGCTCCAGGCGTGTCCTCGATGCTCGGAGGGCTCTTCACCGTGATCTCACCAAGGTTCTCCTTGACGCTTATGATGTGCTCCTGACCTATCGCCCGGATGATCGTCGGGAGGTGCTTGTCCTCCGAGATGACAGTGATCCCGTTCGTGCTCTGAAGGATTTGCATCGTGCTCTTCTCGGCCAGTATCTTCTTCACGACGTCCTCAAGATTCCTGAGCACGATCCACTCGTTCTTCGCGATCACTATGCATATCTTGGTCTTGAGCTCAAGCCTGCTAGCCTCGAAGACCCTGAGGATATCGCCCTCGAAGTCGGTCTTCGAGAGCTTCATCGCGTATCTCCGGCTCGCTGCCAGGACCGCCTCCTCGTTCTTCACGTCAAGCTCCTTCATGATCATTCGCGAGAGGGAAGAGTAGTTGATCAGGTCCTTGCTGATGCAGTCTCGGATGCTCGGGTGCCTGTCGATGTACTTCCTCGTCAGCTCGGCGGCACTGAGCTTCTCCTTAGGACCTTCCATGCTGGGCGAATTCACAGGACTGACTTTAAGCTTTGTCGTGGTCTGGCTTCACAGTCGCGTGTGCGCCAGACACGAGAACCATTTATATATCGTGTGTTCATAGGCCCGAAAAGCAATCCGGATCAGGCAGATGCTCCCGTAGTGTAGTCCGGTTAATCATTCCAGCCTTTCGAGCTGGATACCCGGGTTCGAATCCCGGCGGGAGCACTCTTCAGTCACTGGATATCTCTCAATTCGGGGGCACGACACACTTTGTCATGGTTTGAGCGTGCGCCTCCTTCCACGCTCTCTGTATGTTGTCGCAGACTGCCCCGGCGGATTCTCCTCGCCCCTTACCAGCAAGGGCAACATCCACAGGTGCGATTGTATCGACCGTACTAGCCGTTGGGGCAGTGCATCGGGCAGATCCAGTAACCATAGCCGTCGGACGAGTATCCGCGGCCCAACATGGCGATGGCAAGCCCAGCGAAGACAGTTCCTTATAGCGTAGACGAGATAAGTGTTATGGGGGGAATGACCGTGATTCCATCTAGGAAGATCATTTCATTGCTAGCAGTCGCGGCGGTGGCGATCTCATCGCTCACGCTGGTGCCGATGAATAGCTCTGCATTCTACAACGAGCCCGTGACTGTCACGACTGACAAGGTTGCGTATGTTGAAACAGAGAACGTGCATATCAACATATCAGTGGCCAGCGGGATCTTCGCGTCTTTCAGCTCGACCTGCCAGTGCTTCTTCGTCGTTGAAAACTCATCAGGCACTGTCGTCTACGACATGAGACAACACTACTACTGGAATCAGATCCCGACCGGCTTAACCGGCCCTAAGACCTTCATGTTCACCTGGAACCAGAAGGACGACGCCGGCCATAAGGTCCAGCCAGGGAACTACGAGATATGGGGATACATCGCAGGCTACACTCCGATGGACAACCCAAAGTATGGCGCTTCCAGGCTGATATTGACCGGGAATAACCCCTTCTGTGAGGTAGCGCTGGCAGCGGGCTGGAACCTCTTTTCCTTGCCACTGCTCACTTCGAACTACACATCAGCTTCACTCGGGCTGCCGGGCGGAAGCTTGGTTGTGAAGTGGAATCCGAGGGCGCAGTCATATGGCTCGATATTCCTGGTTGGCGTATCGCCACTTTCAACCGCCTTCTCTCTCACAGAGGGCACGGGCTACTGGATCTACGCAAAGTCCGCCTGTACGCTCGTCATCTATGGTGATGTTCCAACGACCACGCACTACTATCATTGGGATGTTCCATCAGAAGGTGGTTGGGTGCTGGTCGGCTTCCCGATGACACCGGGGGCCTGGCATGCAAGCGATGTCGCTAGATGGAGCGACCTCCCGGATAGCATCGATGTGGTATGCTACTATGACACGCTAGCTGGCGCATATGTGACATACATCGCAATCATCATTCCATCAACGGGATTTGGCCTCATGCCAGCCATGGGTTACTGGGTCTACCTTGACCACAGCGTGACAGTTGCGTATGGACCATAGAGGCAGATGTCACCTCGAAGGTACTATCCAAGGAAGGTCTTCTGAACGTTCTCCAGTGGATCCCGTGCCCTGGAGTATGAGGACTATCGTCTCTCCGGTGCCGATGGAGAAGAGCGGGTTGCCCAAACAAAGGAAGACGGCGCAGCCTGAGCCTCGGAAAAGCCCAAGTGGAGGAAATAGAAAGGGTTTGCGGCAGCCTGCACGTCTCACCGATTGAATCTGAGCCAGTTGTGGGAGTTCAAATCCCGGCGGGAGCACTCTATTATGCCTGGGCTAAATTCAATCAGTAGGCATGACACACTTTGTCGCTGTCTGAGTGCGGGCCTCCCTCCAAGCCCTCTGCGTAACATCCATAGGGGAGGAAAGGCAATCAAGACAGGAGGACTACAGTGGTTAGTGGAGGGAATCGCTACTCGATGGACGGCTCATATGAGTTGAACTGGGACAAGAGGTTTCCTGTCGATGGAGATACTCTCTGGCCAGTTGGGAAACTACTGCAATTGCAGCGTTTTTCTTTCAGTTCGAGCTTTCGAGAGAAGAGGCACATTGTTATGCTCACCTCTGGGGAACTAGTCGTCGCTGAGCAGCCCGAGCGAGACCCAGATCTGCCATGGGGAGTCTTGGATGACGGTTCAGGCTATCGATTCTACAATGGCGAACTACGGAACGAGGAACATTACGATACCGGCAACCTCACGAAACTGGAGCTGATGAACACTTTGGCCAACCAGGGAATCGGAATCTGGGCAACAAATGAGGCAGGGAAGTCGAAAAGGGTGTTCCGTTCCCAAGGAATCGGAGCATCGAAGGTTCTCAATGATATCGTGGAAGAGAGCCTTAGGCAAGGGGTTGGTAAGCCCGTCCCCACGCTCATACCCGAGAAAGGCGTGCGGGTCTTTCGTCAGCAGTTGCTCTACCGAATTGTAGAAAGGCAATTCCGGAAGACTGCCCCTCAGATAGAAGTTGTTCTGATGGGCGAGCAGATGCCGGAAGAGGACTTCCACAGAATCATAAGATGAAGCAAGAAGAAAGGGTTTGATGGCAGCCTGCGCCTATGATTGATTTCAAGCCAGTCGCCAAGCCTCAAATCCCGGCGGGAGCACATTCATCCCCGCTGAGGCCACTCATCCCATGGGGGTGTATCGTCTCGACCGCCCATTGGTGTCTTGTCGCAAAGCATTCACATAGCTGGACTGGACCACTCTAGCAGATGGCCGAACATCCTCATGCGACATCTGCGACGAGGAGATCCATAGATGCGAACCTACTGGGCCCTTGTGGGTTCTACTGTGGGTACTGCTTGGCTTACAGGAAAGAAATCTGCCTCGGCTGCAGATACCAGGCGGACAAGAACGCCGAGAAAGGGGACGACAAGTTCTGCACTGTCCTCAACTGTGCCGAGAGGAAGGGAGTGACGATGTGCTCGGATTGCGAAGAATTCCCGTGCGACGAGCACGATCCACAGAAGACAGGGATGTTCTCCAAGACTTACATCGACTACATTAGAAACGAGATCAAGCCGGCTCGAAAGTAGGTGATGCGTCCGGGCGCTTGGTCGGTATCGATCCAGGCTGCGATTCGCCCCGCTGGCAACTGAATCCCTCGCACTTCTCTCGACAACTTCCGACAAACCCTATACTACGCAAGAACACCGCTCATCGAATGCATGAGATCATAGAAGTGGTCGGCCTCAGAGGACCTGGCTCATCTCGCGCTCCACGAGGGAGAAGTCCTTCGGGTCCATGGTCCCCTCGACGACGGGCACGATCAGGAAGCCTTTGTCGAGCACAACCTGTTCGTTTATCAGCTGTATGAACTTCAACACGCTCTTGAAATCGTTCTGCGTCGTCAGGTACTCTATCCCCTCGATGATCACCGCTCCGTTCTCTCCCTTCGACAGGAAGTCTCTTATCGCGGATGCGAGGTGCGCGAGGTTGTTCGGGGACACATACTCGATGCCCTTCGTTTCGGGTAGGCTTTGAGCGGTCTCGGTCTTTGTCAACCAGAGGCTCTCCGCCTCGAACTTGTACTTCTGCTTCAGGACGTCTGGATGGGTCCTCGATATGCAGAGTCCCTTGCCTCCTTTGGATATCAGGCTAGCGAACATCGCGAAGCTCCTCTCGGGCCTGTCCTCCTTTATTGCGTAGCTCCAGCCCGGCAACAGCTGGACCGGCGGAGCTTGTGGAGCGGCAGCTGGCACAACTGCGTCTGCGAGAGACAGTTTCCTCCCGAGCGCGCGCTCCAACTCGGCGACCTTCTGCTGCACCCTTTGGAAAAGCATCGCCTTCTTGGTCTTGGCCATTATCTGCAATTCGCGCGAGGTGTAGCCTTTTGTCGAGAGCTTGATGATCTCGTCCCATGCCTCCTGAAGGCCCTCTTGGAAACCTTTTATGTAGCCCTTCGCGGAGTCGTCCTCTGGCGGCATTATCCCATCCGTTGTTGAATGCGTCCTTATGGTCGAGCCAGACTAATAACCTTTTCCGGAATTGGGTGCTCCGGGCATCGAACCAGTAAGCTCAAAAAAGCTATTAGCCGGGCAACCGTATCGCGGGCCGATATCATCATGGTAAAGCCCAAGCGGATGCCGAATGTGCGCATCAAGGCCCGCATCGCGTCCAAGGTCCGGGAGAAGGATCTCCTCGAGAAGGCGAAGATCCTGATGGACGATCCCGACCTCATCCTGCCGGAGTGCAGCGAGGACTGCAGCTTCTGTCCATTCAAGAAAACCAAGGCCTATCTCGACAAGATACAGCGGTTCAAGGACGACCAGCACATGCTGGCGAAATTCTCGAGACGGGGTGACAAGCTCGCCAGGGCATATGCGGCGACCATCGGTCTAGTGCACGAGGACAAGGCCCCTTACCTCGCGTCTGCGACATACCCTACGGGGACCATCACTTTCGCGCTCAGGGGAAAGACCACAAGGGAGAAGCTCATCGGAGTGCAGAACTTCGACTCGCCGAAGTGGCGCGTTCTGAGCGTCATCGACCTGGTGCACAAGAAAGGCCTCCACTTCTATTCGTACGGAGACCACTTCATCTGCACGGGCAGGCACGCGCACGCGCCCAAGGAGTACGTGCAGATAGCAGCGGAGTCGGTCGGCGCCACCAAACAGGAAGGCGACACATACTCGTGCCCGCATTCGCCGCAATCGATCAACCATCTCAAGTTCGACTGGACCAGCGTGGGCTCGAAGATACTGGTATGCGATCAATGCGCCATCAAGGCGAAGAATACCCTTCGGAAGCTCGGGGAGGGGATGGCGGTCCCGAACGTTCTGAGCGAGTTGGATATCTCCGTCGTAAGACCTCTCAAGATGACTTCGGGCAAGGCGGACTGCGGCGACCTCCTGAACCTGCAGGTCAGCAAGGAACTTCTTTCCGAGTATTCGGAGGGCAAGGTCGGCGACCACGACCTCATAGAGAAGCACATGCTCGAGGTCAAGGAGGAACTCTCAGGCCTCACGAAGAGGGCGTACGTGAAAGGAGACAAGTGCTTCGGCGAGGACCTGGAGGCATTCGTCGCAGAGGTCACGCAGGACGAGACTGAGAGGAAGGCTCTCACTGGTCTTCTTTCGGAAGTATCTCATCCAGTGGTGGCGGATTCATCCGACTCGATCAATAAGATACTGACAACCTACTGGTCGGACCATGGCAAGGATGCCCTCAAGGCCCTTGTCTCCGACGAACTCGTCCGGAAGTACTACAGGAACGACATCGAGGCTCTCAAGTCTCCGCTCAAGATCATCCACAGCGCGCTGACTGAGGCGAGGCACGATGAGGTATCGGCAAGGATACCTCGCTATGCTTGCCTCTCTGATCACGGAGACTTCGCGGACAAGGTCGCGAAGGCTTACAAGACGAAGGGCCAAGCAGGGGCCATATCCATGCTCGACTCGCTCAAGCCGAACGATCACAGGGCGCGCTCGATCTCCAACGCATTCTATCTCGCGCTGGGGGACACGACCAAGTCATGGAAGTTCACTGACGAGGAGAGAGAGTACGGCAAGCATCTCCAAGCATATGCAAAAGCGCTCTTGGAGAGCTCTGGGGCCAGCGAGCATCACGTCGCATTCGAGACCCTCCTTAAGGAAGCTGGTTGCTCGGATGAGCTCAAGAAGACTTGAGCACCCGAACGTCCAGGACCACGTGGGAGACTCCCGGCGCGTACGATTTTATCGCCTTCGTTCTCAAGACCTGAACGGTCCCTGGCCTGGCGGCATCCTGCAACCTCTGCAGTGGTTGTTCCGGCAATAGATTGTTGGGACACGTATCGTGGTAGTGTATCATGCCGCCGTCCTTGACCAATCGGAGAGCGGTGGGCAGGAACTCGTGTGTCGTCTTCACGTACCCCATGATCACCCTGTCCGCGATCGCGTCGCCTGGGAGATCCCTGTTGTCCCCGAGCACCGGCTCCACGATCGATCCGACCTTGTTGAGCCGGACGTTCTCCACCAGGTAGCCATGCGCTTTTGGGTTGATCTCGCAGGCAATCACTCGCCTGGGCTTCTGGTACACCGCCAACGGCAGCGAGAAGTAGCCGATCCCGGCGAACATGTCCACCACCGTCTCCGACTCGCATCTGAGCCCGGCCATCCTAAGCCGTTCCTCCTGGTTTCCCGATGAGAACATGATGTCCGAGACATCTAGCTTGTAGAGGATTCGGTTCTCCACGTGTACCGCCACGGTGTCCGAGCCAAGGAGAACCTTCATCGTGGGCATCCGATACTCCCCCTGTATCGGTCCGACCTCGCGAAGGACAGCCTTCAGGCCGAGCACGGATGCGTAAGCTCGGGCGATCTCGGACTCGTACTTCTC